>JBKPPE010000547.1:0-4778 GCA_046733375.1 Acidobacteriota bacterium
ACATCACAGAGGCGCCAACGCATGTGCAGCATGTTCCGCGCAAACAAGCCGAGGACGAGGCATATCGACTGCTGGAATCTGTGGGTCTGAAGGAAAAGGCACGCCGTTATCCGGAAAGACTCTCCGGTGGTGAGCAACAACGCGTCGCGATCGCGCGTGCCCTGGCGATGCATCCGCAACTCCTGATGTTTGACGAACCGACGAGCGCACTGGATCCAAGACGAAGCGCCGGGTTGCGCTCTCTACTCCGTGGGTTTGTTGAGCGCGGACACACGATGGTGATCGTTTCGCACTCGATCGGTTTTCTCGAAGGACTTGCCGACAATCTGCTCTACATGGAGCAGGGTGAAGTCGTTGAGGAAGGCCTCGCTGAGGACGTTCTGAACTCACCTCGCGATCCGCGGACGAAAGATTTTGTCGCGCAGGCGAAATGACGGCTAGAGACTGGAGGCTGGAGGCTGGAGGCTGGAACTCGGGGTTGGAAACTAGAACCCAGAGGTTGGAAGAGTTGCCGGCTGCGGCATCGCCGTGAAGACTCGGCCAAAAAATTGCCCCTAGCCTCTAGCCTCAAGTCTCTAGCCTCCAGTCTCTCTTTCCTGTATTGTCTCTTCCCTCAAAACCCCGACTACTTTCACGGAGGCGATTGCGATGGCAGTGCTAAGAGACCGGCCTTACTCAAACTACAACTTTCTCGTGGATCTCGGGACGGGGAATACGCAAGGTCCGGAGGCGGGATTCTCCGAAGTGATTCTGCCGGCGGCGACGATCGATGTGATCGAGTACCGGAGCGGCAACGAGAAAGAGTCCGGCACGCGGAAGATTCCCGGACGCGCGCGCTACGGCAATGTGATTTTCAGACGCGGCGCGATCGGTTCGTTAAATCTGTACCAGTGGTGGAACGACACCCGCAACGGTGACATCAACTCATTTCGCACGGTTACTGTTCAATTGCAGAACGAAGAGCACACGGACATTGTGCTTACCTGGAAGTTTCTCCGCGCGTGGCCGACGAAGTATGAATTCTCTCCGCTAAATGCGCAGGGCAAAGACACTCTGCTTGAAACTCTCGAGGTCGCGTTTGAGCGGTTGGAGATGGAATAGATAGTATTAGCCGCGGATGAACGCGGATTACCTCAGTCAAGACTGATTACCTCAAGGTCAGGAAGGGTGGCTTGCCCCCGCGCTTAGTTTGAGAATCAGGGAGCGGGCGCAAGCGCCTCTTCCCGACTGTGAGGTTCCTCAGAATCACTTGAAAATAATAAGACGAAGCGGCATGACCCGACTAATCTGTTTATTCTTCTTACCGGCGTTTCTCCGCGTGCATCTGCGGCTAGAAAATCAAACCAAGTTCATCGGCACCGGATTCTTCGGGTCAGTGTAATCGTAAAATCCGCGGCCTGATTTGCGTCCGTACAATCCTGCCATCACCATCCGTTTCAAAAGCGGCGGCGATGAAAAACGTTTCTCGCGAAATTCGTTGAACATAATTTCGGAAATGTAATAGGTCGTGTCCAGTCCGACGAAGTCTCCGAGCGTCAAAGGCCCCATTGGATAGCCGCATCCCAGTTTCATCGCGTTATCGATGTCGACAATCGAAGCGACGCCTTCTTCCAGTGCGCGAATTGCATCCAGCATGTACGGCACCAGCAAACGATTGACGATGAACCCCGTGCGATCACTGGTGCGCACCGGCGTTTTGCCGAGACTGGTGGCGAACGCAACCGCATGTTCGTAAGCGCCGGCGTCGGTCAAAATCGTGCGAATGACTTCGACCAGTTTCATAATCGGCACGGGATTAAAAAAGTGCATCCCGATGAAGCGCTGCTGACGCTCCGCCGAAGTCACCGACATCATCTGTGTAATCGACAGGGAAGAAGTGTTCGACGCGAAAATAGTTCCGGGTTTGCACAGATCGTCCAAGCGCAAGTAAATCTCGCGCTTGGTATCGAGGTTCTCGACGATTGCTTCGATGATGATGTCGCAATCCGACAGGTCTTCGAATTTTGTGGTGCCGCGCAGTCGCCCGCGAATTTGATCTGGTGATTCCTTGAGCGTGCCTTTCTCAGCGAACTTCGCGAGTGATTTTTCGATGCCACCAAATCCTTTGGCGATTAGATCGTCAGACACTTCGCGCACGATCGTTTGGTAACCGGCGGTCGCCGCAGTTTGCGCAATGCCTGAGCCCATCAGGCCGCAACCCAGCACGCCAACTTTTTTAATTTCCATAATGTCTCTCCGTTGTGACTCGTTACGCGTTTATTCGTAGTGCTGAAAAATGAAAAAGAATGA
Organism: Acidobacteriota bacterium; assembly: GCA_046733375.1. Taxonomy (GTDB): domain Bacteria; phylum Acidobacteriota; class Blastocatellia; order Pyrinomonadales; family Pyrinomonadaceae; genus UBA11740. The sequence continues at coordinate 2,290 of JBKPPE010000547.1, forward strand.
TACCAAGACCAGGAGCAGCGTCGCGATTTGCACAATACGCCAGGCAATCGTCACGCGCGCAGACTGCCCCGGCCGTTTGTAACTCACGACCGCAGATAGCGCCGCGCCGGAAAGCAGCCCGCCCATGTGTGCGGCGTTGTCGATGATGCCGCGGCCGAGAAATCCAATTGCCAGATTGAGCAAAATCACCGGCAACATTCCGGTTCCAAACGCGCGCTTAAATCCTTCCGGCAATTCGCGCCGATACTTCAAACCAAACACAAACAGCACGCCCACCAATCCGAATAACGCTCCCGATGCCCCGGCCGAAGGTTCATCCGCGGATTTGATAAGAAAGCTTCCAATCAATCCTGGATGCGAGCCGGGAATCACCGTCAGGTAACTTGCGACTACGCCCGCTATGCCGGTTGCGATCCAGAACAGGACGAACCTTGCAGAGCCGTACAACTTCTCGACCCACGGGCCCAATACCCACAGGCTATACATATTGATGAGCAAGTGCGGCAGGTTCACGTGAATGAACACCGGTGTCACAAACCGCCACCATTCGTGATCAAAGCGAATTGCGTAGTTCGTTTTGCACCGAACGACAGCAACACCGTTTCCGGAAACGCGCCCCACAAAGACGTCGAAGACATGCCGCTGGCTTTCCACATCAAGAGGAATACAAAGAAGTTGGCGACGAGAAAAACGATCGTGAAGATGTAAGGCCGCGCGAGTATTGCGCGCGCGTAGCCGATCGCATACCGCTCGTGCAAAGGAACTGCCTGAACCTGAGGCTGCAGCGGCGCGCCACAAACGTGACAGGCGGTTTCACCTGCGCCGATCAGTGCGCCACAGTTTCGGCAGATGCTCGGACGACCGGTGTAGGTTGGTGGAGTGTCAGGCAAGTTTGGAGTGCGCCGGCTTTGACGGCGCTTTGGATTGTGAGAGTGTCAGAACCCGGAGCGGTAGCGACGGGATCGTTCACTCAATCTTAATGCTTGATCCGGTGGCTACCGCTCGCGGTTCTCACATAATCTCACTAGCTTAGTTCACCCAGAAGGCTTACCAAATCGTCCGCGTGTTCTTCTTCGACGGCGAGAATGCCTTCGATCATTCGCCGCGACGTCGGATCGTCATTACCGAAGTAACGGACCATTTCGCGATAGCTGTCGATCGCGATGCGTTCAGCGACGAGATCCTCCTTGATCATATCAGTGAGCGTGTCGCCTTCGACGTACTCAGCGTGACTGCGCGTCAGCAGACCTTCCGGATTGAAATTCGGTGCGCCGCCGAGCTGCACAATGCGTGCGGCAATTTGATCGGCGTGTCCTTGCTCGTCATTTGCGTGTTCGAGAAACTCCGCCGCAACACTGTCGGCATGGATTCCGTTCGCCATGAAGTAGTGCCGCTTGTACCGCAGGACGCACACGAGTTCAGTTGCCAGCGCTTCATTAAGGAGTTTGATCACCGTTTCGCGATCCGCGGTGTAACCCTCAGTTACGGCGCCATTTTCGATATGTTTGCGCGCGCGCGCACGCAACGTCTTGATGTCAGTCAGAAATGGTTTATTAGCCACAATCGCGACTCCTCGTTTTAGTGGTATGAAAAGGAAAACACGATATTACAAGCCGTGGAAAGCGCGGGGCAAGTTAGGAGTGGTCACAAAGTGCCCCTAATCACCTTTGCGACAAAAAAGTGAGTTTCAGTGCGCAGCGCCTAATCGGCGGGAACCTTGGCAGTGAGGTTAATTTCAGTGGGCGCGTTTGCGTCCGCCACGACTTCAATCGGCGCGAGCCATTGCAGGGTCTTAATGCGACAAACACCGGTGTTGTCTTCGCGGCAATAAACAAACGTGAATGAAGCGTTCACTTGCGCCGCGCCTGGCCGCGTCGCATGAAACGGAATTTTAACGGGTAGCTGCACGTTCTTTAGCGTCCGACTCGCACTATTGGAATCGATTGAGAGCAACTGCGAACCATCACCCACCGAAATGCTATAGCGGTGTGGTGCCGATGGATTAAGGTGGTAACCCGCCGGCAATTGCAGATTCAGAAGGATCGATCCGTCCCCGCTTCGGATCTTCTGCGCCGGCAATTTGATCTCTTCCTGATTAACCGAAGTTTCAGCGGTGGTTGTTTCACTGAGTTGTGGCGGCTGCAGACCTTTGATCGTAAGCGTCTTTGTCTCTTTCGTTTTTAGATCAAGCACGCGAATCGCGTGATTGTTCGTATCGGCGACATAAAGTTTGTTGCCGGCGAGCGTCAGCCCGCCCGGCTCATAAAACGAAGCCGATGCGCCGTCGGCTTGTCCCGGCTTGCCGGTTCCGGCGAATGACGTAACGGTTCGCGCGGCTGGATCGAGCAGCTTGATTTTGTGATTGTAAGTATCGGCGACCAGTAGTTTGTCATTCCATCGCGTCAGACCGAGCGGGTGCTGCAAGCGCACATCGCTGCCATGGCCGTCCCGATCGCCGAAATCAAACAGATCGCCACCCACCAGTGTCC
>JBKPPE010000548.1:0-3994 GCA_046733375.1 Acidobacteriota bacterium
TCTTCAAACTCAAAACGATTGCCGTATCGGTGGACAAAGGCGTGAACAACGCGCCGTCAGCCGCAGTAACCGGCCGCGCGGGTATACGGCCGGGCAGCAATTGGCGCCACAGTACGTCGCCCTTCTTGAGAGACAGAAAGTAAGCGTAATTATCGAGTGATGATGCGAGGACGCCGTCCTCTATCGCGACGACGGCTTGGACAGCCGCTCCGGTGCGATGCTTCCACACGTGTTGCCCTCGACCATCGCGACACGCGTAGACCGAACCGTCAGCCGAACCAAAAACGACAATGCCGTCGGCTACGGCAATCGGTCCACGAATCGCGCCGTACGTCCGATAACGCCAGATTAGATTGCCGTTCGCACGGTCGAGCGCGAGCAGCCAGCCGCCCACAGTTCCCACGTAAACACGATCACCGGCGACCGTTGGTTGTCCATCGAACTGATCCGAATACTGATTCACCCAGACGGTGCGGCCATTCGATTTCTCGAAAGCATACGCGCTGCCATTGGCGGCTCCGGCGAAAACCGATGCCCCTTCGACCGCCAGACCACCCCGTAATGGCGCCGACAGTGTGCGCATCCACAAAGTAATTCCAGTCTCCTTGCTCAGCCCGCGAAGGATTCCGCGCGTGCCGCTCCTGTCAGCGCTCTCGTACTGAGTCGCGATATAGACCGCCCGGTCGTCCACCGCCGGCGCCGCGGAGAAATCCCCACCTGGTTCTGACTTCCAACGCAATTGACCGTCGCGGCCGTCGAGCGCGACGAGCGTCCCGTCAGCCAATGGAACGTACACGGTCGTGGCGTCAGTGGCGGGCGTGAAATTCGAAGTTTGATCTGAGGCGTAACGCCACTTGAGTGTCAGCGGGTTTGAAAGCGCAAGCTCATCCTTGCGCGACGCTGAAATCGCAAACTGGCTGAAGACCGTGAGGATAATTAGGGTCAGCAGGAGGTATTTTGCAATTCGCGCGCGCATCTCTAACGGTAAAGCTTTGGAACAGGTCTGCATCTCACGTTTTTCTGCGTTCCTCTGCGAACCCTCGGATTGTACTCTGCGGTTCAATCCGCAAATGGCAGCAGAACCGCAGAGCACGCAGAGGATTTCACAGAGTGCCGCAGAAAAAATCGAAAGTAAAACACTACTAACTCCTTTGTTGAATGATGAGGTCGCAAACTATAATGCGCAGTTTCGCACGTTCTTAGAAGTGGCACGGGCGTCTCGCCCGTGAAAATCACGCAAGATGCGCGTACCACGCCTTTTGACGTTCAAGGTGCCGCGGAGGTTTTCTTTTTTTGCCAAGGCCGTCTCACGAAACCATCATCATACTGGACTTTGGATCGCAATACACTCAGTTGATCGCTCGCCGCGTTCGTGAGGCCGGAGTGTATTGCGAGATTTTGCCTTTCAACACTCCGGCTAACGAGATTCATCGTCGCGCGCCGAAAGGCCTCATTTTCTCCGGTGGTCCCGCTTCAGTTTACGCAGAAGACGCACCACATTCCGACCCGTCTCTAATCAAGGAATCACATTCGCCGGTGCTCGGAATCTGCTACGGCCTGCAATTGATGGCCCACCAGTTGGGCGGGGAAGTGAAGCCGTCCGGCCAACGCGGCTACGGCTACGGGCGTTTGACCGTGGTTGATGGTGCCACGCGACTCTTTGCCGGAGTGCCGAAAGAGATGGACGTGTGGCTGAGTCACGGGGATCGCGTCACGCGTCTGCCCCAAGGGTTTCACATGACCGCGCAGACCGACGAAGGTGTAAACGCCTTCGAAAATCCTGAGCGCAACGTCTACGGCGTGCAATTCCATCCGGAAGTCGCGCACACTCCACTTGGTGCGCAGATTCTCCGGAATTTTCTTTTTGAAGTTTGTGGCTGCAAGGGCGACTGGACGCCGGCCGCGATGATCGACGAGCAGATCGAACGCATTCGCACAACACTGGGCGAGGATGGCCGTGCCATATGTGGTCTGTCGGGCGGCGTCGACTCGTCAGTCGCCGCGGCTCTCGTACATCGCGCCGTCGGCGATCGTCAGACTTGCTTCTTCATCGACAACGGTGTGCTTCGCGAAGGCGAGTTTGAAACGACGCTGGCGCTGCTGCGGCAGGAAACAAAACTGAATGTCGTGGGCGTGGACGCCAGCCGTGAGTTTCTTTCCGCGCTGTCCGGCGTGACCGATCCGGAGACAAAACGAAAACGAATCGGCGCCACCTTCATCGATGTTTTTGAAAGGGAAGCACTAAAGCTCGGCAACTCGGAGCGCGCGTCGGAGCGCCCGCATCCTGGGGGCGGGGCGCAGGCTTCCAGCCTGTCTAACGAGGGCGAGGTTCAATATCTGGTGCAGGGAACTCTCTACCCTGACGTAATCGAGTCCGTTTCCGTGCGCGGTCCGTCACAAACCATCAAAAGCCATCACAACGTCGGCGGCCTGCCGGAAAAAATGAACCTGAAACTGATCGAGCCGCTGCGCGAACTGTTCAAAGACGAAGTACGGCTGATTGGCGCACAGCTCGGCGTGCCCGAACAAATTCTCAACCGTCATCCGTTTCCCGGACCGGGTCTGGCCGTGCGCATTCTGGGCGAAGTCACCGAAGATCGTCTGCGGCTTCTCCGCGCTGCCGATCGAATCTTTGATGAAGAACTGCGCCGCGCCGAAATGTACGCTGCAGTTTGGCAGGCCTTCGTTGTTCTGCTGCCAATTTCCAGTGTCGGAGTGATGGGCGACGAACGCACCTACGAACAAGTCGTCGCCATTCGCGCCGTCACCAGCGTCGACGGCATGACCGCGGACTGGGCGCGCCTGCCGCACGATCTTCTCGCCCGCGTCTCCGCCCGGATCGTCTCGGAAGTGAAAGGCGTCAACCGGGTCGTCTACGACATCAGCTCAAAGCCGCCCAGCACGATCGAGTGGGAATAGTCAGTGAGCAATGAGCTGTGGACAGTGAGCAGATTAAATGTCCGAGGCGCGCACCTGAAACAGAATCACACTGCTGTTTACAGTTTCGTAATATCTGACGCCCAGATTAAGACTTCGTCCTGACGAAATGTTTCCTGTAGTTCGTCGCGATAGGTGGACCACCAGGCCCTATCGAGTTCGTCCGTGAGAACTTCAAACATCACTACCTCGTCGCGGGTGACTTCAGCGCTCTCCTTCCACAGTCCTACGGCCGGCGACCGAATGAATGCGGTGACGCCGCCAAATCGGTCGGTTAACTCTGCACGAACCTCATTGAAATAGGCTGGTGGAAAGTCGCCGCCGTCGTTATCATGCAGTGGTAACAGTATTTGAACGAGATGCATCGTCCCGCAGTGCGGCGTCGCAATCACACTTCGAATCCGCGCTGCAGCGCCAGCGTTCGCGCCTTCATCAGCACATCGCCATCGACCGATCCGCTGCCACCCGTCCATTCCGAGATTTCCTCGGTCGGCCGGCCCAGCGCCAGCGCGAGTTTTTCGTCGCTTGATTCGAAGGCCTTATCGCGAATACTCCGCAGAATTTCCGAAGCTTCCGCTTGATGAGTTCCGTGATCGTCGATCACATGATCGGTTTCTTCTCCAATTACCGGTCGTCCGTTTTCAATTCTGGCCATCGAAGCAGCGTGTTCACGCTGATCGTCGTCCACCTTCCCGTCGGTTGATTTGTGGCCGGAACCATTGTCTGAAAGGGAAGACTGATTATCTGTTCCGTTCTCGGTTTTCGCTGTCCGCTTACGATGTTGCGACTCCAGCGCGTATATCAAACCACCTGCCGCCCCGAGGACGCTTATCAATGCAAGTTTCTTCTTCATAATTTCCTTCCTTGATTAGTAATTTTGTTTCTGGTCAACTGACCGCCGAGTTGCGTCTGGGGAAACGCCAAGCGGCAGTTCAGGACGATTGACGGCCCGTCCGATCCCTACCGCTTCTTCGACGTCGTCCTCTTCGCACGGCGATTCGTGGTTCTGGATTTCTTCGCCGCTTTTTTCCCAGCTTTCTTACCAGCTTTCTTAGTA
>JBKPPE010000549.1:0-9590 GCA_046733375.1 Acidobacteriota bacterium
ATTGTGAACCGCGGCAAGGAATTGACCAGCTGACTAATTGTCTCACCGGTTTCCGCCAACAGATGCAGGATAAGAGCCATTCCCACCAGACTGTCGCGAGCAAAATTGAGACGCGGATAAATCACTCCGCCGTTCCCTTCCCCGCCAATAACCGCATTCTGTTTCTGCATCTCTTCGGTGACATTGACTTCACCAATTTTTGAGAGTGAGAGCGAAGAGCCAAACCGGCGCGCAACTTCCTCAAGCGCGGCAGTGCTCGAAAGATTTGCCACCAACGGTCCCGGATTCGTGCGGAGAATATATAACGCGGCCAGCAGCAGCGTGTATTCCTCGCCAATTGCGATGCCTTGTTCAGAAACTATCGCTAGCCGATCGGCGTCCATATCCTGGGCAAAGCCGACGTCGGCATTCTCGGCTTTAACGGCGGCGCATAAGTCTCCCAGGTTTTCTGCCAGCGGCTCGGCCGGGCGCGGAAACGATCCATTGGGAGTCACGTTGATGGGAATAACTTCAGCGCCCAACGCTTCCAGCAATTTTGGCCCTGCCAGCGAGCCAGCCCCATTGCAGGCATCAAGAACCACGCGAAGTTTTTTAGCCCGCTCGGGTAACTGCCCCAAAGCCTCGGTGATCTTTTGAATGTGCAAGTCGGTCGCGGCCGCAAGCTCGGCAACTTCCCGCATTTCCACGCCGGCTACCTTTGTGTATTCGCCCTGATGATAAATGTCCAACAACTCGCGCGCCTGACCGCTATTCAGAAAAAACCCGCTTGGGCCAATGAACTTCAGAGCGTTCCATTCGGCAGGATTGTGACTTGCTGTAATCGCAATCCCTCCATGAGCGCGATGATGACGGACAAGTAGTTGGATCGTCGGCACCGGACACATACCGATATCGAGTATGCGGCAGCCAGTCGAAAGCAACCCGGCGATCACTGCTTGCTTGACCATTTCACCAGACTTGCGCGGATCGCGGCCGATGACTATCGTGCGTCCACCCACGTAGGTGCCAAAGGCTTGTGAAAAACGAGTCAATAAGATCGGGGTCAATGACTCGCCGATCACTCCGCGCACTCCGGAAATACTGATTTTCAGCGTCGGTATCGGTCGCATGATTCCAAAGTCAATAGACCGCCTTGAAGATCCCCGTTATTCGCAGATCTCGTTTTCATTTATTTAGTCTGTCGCGGGCCCATTCAAGCAGGCGGCTGGCGCTCGCAGACTCCTCGGCTTCAACGATAATGCGAATTATGGACTCCGTGCCTGAAGCTCGCACGTGGATCCAACCTTGCGGCAAATTTACTTTTATTCCGTCCGTTAGATCACAGGGCCTTTGCTCTTGCTCAATTGCACGCCGAAAATTCTGCAACACAGAGTACAGCCGGTTCGGGTCCACCGACACGTTGTGCTTCAGCATAAACAGTTTGGGTAGTTGCCGAGCTATATTTGATAGTGCTTCACCGGAACGCGCGAGACCTTCGAGAATAAGCCCCACTGCAGCGGCGCTGTCATGAGTCGCATGGACTTGCGGAACCGTCACGCCGCCACTTCCTTCGCCTCCGAGAACTGCGTTCTCTTCAATGACCGCTTCGGAGATGTAAGGTTGTCCCACCTGAGTTCGCACCACGCGTCCGCCATAAAGCGCCGCGATCCGTTCAATGGCGCCGGTGGTGGAGACATTCGTGACCACCGCCCCGGCGTCCTGTTCGAGGCGAATCCGCGTGGCCAACGTCAACGTAGATTCTTCCGAAAGAGGCTGGCCCAGTTCCGTGACAATTCCCAGTCGCTCGCCATCCGCGTCATGAGCGAAACCAATAGCGGCGCGTCCAGCCTTAACTACCGCGCTCAGTTGGGCCATCGTCTCTGGCGTCGGTTCAGGCCGGTGTGGAAAAGCGCCGGCAGGGTCATCGTTAATCGCTAGGACTTCGCAACCGAGTTCCGACAGCCACCGCGGAACCAGCCGGGAGCAGGCGCCGTTGCAGCAGTCGACTGCCACTTTGAAGCGACGGGCTTTAATTAAGTCGATGTCAAACGAATTCTTCAGCACCTCGATGTGGTGCTCGATCGGATCCAGCTGTGCGACAGTGGGCTTGACCTTATTCCATGGCGCTTTAGCAAACTCACCCTGGTGATAAACGTCCAGCAGCTCTTCGGCTTGCAACGCATTTAAATACAGTCCATCGGCGCGTACGAACTTCAGGGCATTCCAGGGTGAAGGATTGTGACCCGCGGTGATCGCAATGCCGCCTGTAGCTTCGAGCCATGTGATCGCCGATTGCAAACTTGGTGTGGGACAGATACCGAGGTCGATCACCTCACAACCCGCAGCCAGAAGTCCCGCCATCACTGCTGCGCGAACCATCGGCCCAGACGCGCGCGTATCGCGACCAACCAAAATGCGACCCCCGTCCAGATAAGTCGCGAAGGCTTGGGCGAACTCCACTGCGACTTCGGGGGTAAAGGTTTCGCCCACGATGCCGCGCACTCCGGTGATGCCGATTTTTAGCGGTTTCATCCTGGACTATTGTCGATCAAGTTAAATGGGGAATAAGAGACGAGACGAACGTGTTCGTCCTCGTCCATCGACTTTTTTTGATCCAAGTCATAATCGTTCGCCGATCGCGTGCTGAGGGCAATCGTCTTAGTTGCGGTGAAGAAGAGTCGGAACTTCGCGATTAGATTGGTCCCAAAATCCAAGTAGCGCAGCGCCGAGCAACCCGGCGTCGTCGCCGCACTCTGCGAGTACTATCTGACATTCCGAGGCCGGTAGCGGGAACGCGTGCTCGTCGACCTGATGGCGTACGTCCTTTTCAAAGAGATCCCAGCCGCCGGCCACGCCTCCGCCGATTACAATCATCTCCGGATTCAGAATATTGATGAGGTTTGCGAGGCCGACGCCAAGATAGGCACCCATGCAATGGAACACTTCAATTGCCAGCGCGTCGCCTTGCTTACCGGCGCGGTAGACATCTTCGGCGGTCAGCCCCTCTCCGACGCTCAGGCATGAGGCTGAATGCCGCGGCTTTGCTTCGCGAGCCATCCGCACTATCGCCGTAGCGGAAGCATAGACTTCCAAACATCCGCGACTTCCGCATCCGCACGCCACGCCACCGAATGGCTCGACACTCATGTGGCCAATCTCTGCCGCTGAGTTGTTAGCGCCGCGCCACAGTTTGCCGTCCAAAATTATTCCGCCGCCGACGCCGGTTCCCAGCGTCACGAAGAGAAAGCTGCGGCGTCCGCGCGCTCCGCCTTGCCACATCTCACCAATCGCTGCTGCATTGCCGTCGTTCTCCAGAATCACCGGAAGGTGCAGTTCATCCGCGAGAGCACCGGCCAAGTGAAATCCGTCCAGGCAGGGCAAGTTTGGAGCTTTAATTACTTTCCCTGTCTTCGCATCGACCGTGCCGGGCACCACGATCGATAACGAACGCACCTGATCGCGAAGCGCGGCGCTAACGTGCTGACCATCTCTCAGCGCCATCGCGAGCGCACGTACAATATTCCCCGGGTCATCTGTCAGCGGGGTTCTTTCCTTGAGACGATTTATGAACTTTCCCTGAGTATCGATAGTCGCGGCGCGAAGGTGGGTACCGCCCAGATCGACTGCATAGATCAGCCCCTGGCCAGCTGCAGGCGGTTGCAAAATCTCCTTGACTGCGGGGAGACGCATCAACGTAATACCACAAGTTCCTAAGCCGGGAAATCAGCCACTAATTAGATCCGCGAAAGCGCCGAACAAAGTCGACCAGCAATTCGATCTGTTGACGCGTGAGCTTTTTCTCAAACGCCGGCATTTCGCCTTTGCCATGAGTCACCAATGAAAGCAGCTTTCCGCGGCTGGTGGTGCTGGCGTTCCGGCGCCACCAATTCCCGTCAGTAAAGTCCGGTGCGTTGTAGGTCTGACCTAAAGGGGTTTCACCACGGCCGTCGGCGCCATGGCAGCGAGCGCAGTTCGTGCGAAAGAGGTCGCCAACGGCTGTCGTATTGGCCCGCGGTGACTTCCGACGCTGAGCGGAGACGGCGCTACTTACGATTGACTTAGTGAAAAGAAAAGTGGTTGCCAGCAAGAGCGTGGCGGCGCCGCAAACCCTGGCTCGATTCATTGTGGAGGTTCATTGCTCCTAATCTCGTCTCCGCGCACTGGCTGCACTTCCCGCCAAACCTCGCATGCTCTGCACCACAACTTTGTTGCTTGACCGGACATAAGTTATTAATACAGCTTCGGCAGGGAGTCAACTGCTGTGAAGGCGCTTCGCGGCATCTATCATTTGATTATTGCGCTCGTAGGAGACTCCTGCGCAGTCAACGTCAGTACGCGGTGGAAACGAGTGCTCGCGGTAACAGGGGTAGGCTTCGGTCCGCAAATGCGCGAGCATGTGATGGCCCCGGCGCGTGGCGCGTTCATGCCTCAAAGCGGAGACGTCGATCGGAGCTACCACGATGCGCTCTCCCGGACCGGGTGAAGCATCCGCCAACATCCGGCCATCGTAATCGATCACCTGGCTGCCGCCAGGCCATGAATATGGCGGGTAATGTTTCAGGCTCGCGCCCTGATTGGCGGCGACCACGAAAGCGATGTTTTCGATCGCGCGGGCACGATTAATCACAGTCCACCACGCCATCGGTTCAGTTGCACCCCACGGATCCATGTAGGCAGAAACTCGAATGAGAACTTCTGCGCCGTTAGCAGCGAGCTGGCGCATTGCCTCGGGAAATAACCAGTCATAACAGATCGCACAGCCGAGTTTTCCGATCGGCGTATCGGCCACAGGAAACAGAGGCTCATCGTAACGTTCGAGGTCGTGCGGGCTGGTATGGACCTCGTAAGGGATCCACGTATTTACTTTACGATACTTGTAGAGGATTCCTCGCGGGCCAATCAAACAAGTCGCATTGAAAACATGGCCCGGCCATTTCTGATCCATTTCCAGCATCGAGCCGCTTTGGATGTAGATGTCGTGTTCTCTCGCTTTCTGCTGCAGTCGCTCGGTATGCTCGTTGGGAATCTCGACCGCCAGTTTCTCGCTGAGCTCTGTGGCAGTTTCGAACACCGGCGCTGAGTGCGCGAACTCGGGAAAAACTACCAGCCGGACCGGGAGAAAGGGCGCAGCACCGGCCACGGCTGAATCGATCATCGAAAGCATGCGATCCGTATTCGCACGCATCTGTTTACGATCGATCGGGTTCGCCAGGTCAGTCTGGCAGCAGGCCACGGAATATCGAATATGCTCCATAGGTTTCGTCCGCGTGTGGCTCGGTTACTTGACCATTTCGGCTGGGCCGAGAGAGGTCGTGGTACTTCGAAGTGGAATAGTCCGGCCCACCGCAGGTGCGGCATTAAGTCTGTTGAAAATCCATGGACTGCAGGTCCTGTTACTTTGGAGTGATGCTGACGTAGTCCTTTCCGTTATAGAAACGCAAACCGTCCCCGGCCTTGGTCATCATCAGCGGGCGCGGCCTCTTCAACTCGTTGTCCTTGGTGGTCGTGGTCGAGAGGATCTGGTTGCCGGCCAAATCGAGGATCTGCAGCTTTCCGTCGGAGCTCAAACCAAAGCCGTACGCTCCGACGTTGAGGTCGATGCCGTTGATCTGAATCGGTGAATCTGTGATGAAGAAGCCTTCATATTTCGCCCGCACGTCGGCCGCATACCCGGACGTATCGACGAGGGCCGCGATTAAGTAACGCTTTTCACCAAAGCGCGCCGCCGCCGCGTTACGCATCTGGGTCGGAGCGCTCAGTCCCTGATAATAAAAGCCCGTCGGGACCACCCTGGTCAATGCCGCACCTTCAAGTACCGTCACCGCCTCCTGCGCTCTCGCAAAAATAGTCGATGCAGCCATGACGACAATCACACCTAAAACAACGATCAAATCCTTCGCATAGTTTTTCATCGCCATTCTCCTATTAATGATCACCTCGCCCGCCCTGACGAACCAGCCACGACTGCCGCGCCCCAGTAAACCAACAAGAACGAAGGAAGCGACTAGCGCGAATATTGTTCGAACCGGCGTCCAGCGGCGCACCGCATAAGCGATCGCCGGCCGCGTTAGGTTTCAGGTTTGAACGGCTGGACGATCCAAGCGGGTACGATCACTATGGCCAGCGCCAACGCGATTATCAGTAATAGTACAATCCATGCCAGGATGCGCCGACCGAGTATTCCTAAAATCCTTCACGTGTCTTCTAGCCATGCGAATAGTTCATAACTCGAGGATTGCGTCCTAACTTTGCCGCACCCGCATCGAGAAACAGTCAAACCCGCGAGTTCGGCTGCTCATGATATGCGAACACGCGTACTAATTAATAATCCCGGCACTGAGACCCGCAGTTTTCTCTTGAACCGAATGAAAAGTTATTAGAAAATCACGCCGCCTTTCTACACTTCTGGCAAAGGATAACCGGATGAAGCGAATATGCATTCTACTGATAATTGCATGGAGTATTCAGACCTTTTGCCCGGTAGTACAACAAAGTAGAGCGCTCGCCCAATCCCCTGCTTTTCAGGTCGAAGACAGTGATCGGTTCCTGCAAATAGCAACTCGGCCGGCCACGCCGAAACGCAATTATAGTCGCGACGTCGAAGCGCTCGTGGCGCGCATGACGCTCGAAGAAAAAGTCGGTCAAATGACTCAACTTGAAATTGGGATGATCACTTCAGGTCAGGGCAATGACGTCCGAGTTGATCCAGTTAAACTCGAGAAGGCGGTGGTGAAATATGGCGCCGGCTCAATATTGAACGTCAAAGATCACGCGTTGAGTGTAGACAAGTGGCACGAAATCATTCGCGCCATTCAGGAGGCAAGTAAGAAAACAAGATTAAAGATCCCGGTGATCTATGGCATCGATACTATTCATGGGGCGAATTACATCCAGGGCGCGACACTGTTTCCACAGGAAATCGCGATGGCGGCAACCTGGAATCCGTTGTTGATGCAGCGCGCAGCTGAGTTTGCTGCCGCCGAGACCCGCGTCGCCGGTATTCCCTGGACGTTTTCGCCCGTGCTCGATCTTGGCCGGCAACCCCTTTGGCCCAGGTTCTACGAAACATTTGGCGAGGATCCTTACCTGGCTTCAGTAATGGGAGCTGCGTTTGTGCGCGGTGTCGAAGGTGATGACATCTCTAAACCAACACACGTAGCAGTTTCGCTTAAGCATTACCTGGGATACAGCTTCCCGCTAACGGGCCGTGATCGTACACCGGCATGGATTCCCGAGAACTACCTTCGCGAATATTTTCTGCCTTCGTTCGCCGCCGCGGTGAAAGCCGGCGCGCATACAGTGATGGTGAACTCCGGCGAAATTAACGGGATACCGGGTCACATCAATCATCACGTGCTGACCGACATCTTACGGACTGAGCTCGGCTTCAGGGGTTTCGTCGTTTCGGATTGGGAAGATATCAAGAAGCTGGTATCGACCTGGAAAGTCGCGGCCGATGAAAAAGAGGCGACCCGCCTGGCGGTCATGGCAGGTATCGACATGAGCATGGTTCCGTCGGATTACAGTTTCAGCGATCTTCTGATGCAGCTCGTGAAAGAAGGCAAGGTACCGCAATCGCGCATCGACGAAGCAGTGCGTTACATTCTGCGTGTTAAATACGAACTGGGACTTTTTGATGACCCGCTGGCGACGGCGCCAATTTCGAACTTTGCCACCGCGGATGCGCGCGCATTGAGCCTGGAAGCCGCGCACGAATCGATGACTTTGGCAAAGAACGAGGGAGGCATTCTGCCATTAAGTAAGGACCAAAAGATTCTGGTGACCGGGCCCACAGCCGACTCTCTAATATCGCTGAACAATGGGTGGACCTACACGTGGCAAGGCACGGATGCGTCTCTTTATCCCAAAGATCGTCCGACAATTCTCGCGGCGTTAAAAGCCAAAGGTGGAGGCAAAGTTACTTATGCGCCGGGCACGAATCTGAATAAGGAGATTGATATCCAGGCCGCGGTCGACGCGGCCCGTGATGCCGATGTGATCGTCGTTTGTATCGGCGAGGGTGCGTACGCGGAAACGCCGGGCAATATCACCGATCTGACGCTCGACGAGTCACAACTGAAGCTGGTTCAGGAAATCGAAGCCACGGGTAAACCGGTTGTGCTCGTATTGGTTGAAGGACGACCGAGGATAATCAACCGGATCACAGACAAAGCTCAGGCAATTCTGATAGCTCTAAATCCGAGCAACGAGGGCGGCACGGCGGTGGCCGACGTGCTTTACGGTGATTACAATCCCAACGGCAAGCTTCCCTTCACCTATCCGCGGACGCCCAACGGGCTGATTACTTACGATCACAAAACGTTCGAGACCGAAGATACCAGCTTTGGCAACGCGGCATTTAAACCACAGTTCGAATTCGGGCACGGATTGAGCTACACAACCTTCACTTACAGCGATCTTCGAGTGGGCCAACAGGCAATTGGTAAAACGGACAGCTTGACGGTGAGTATCACGGTCACAAACGGTGGCACGCGCGGCGGCAAGGAAGTAGTTCAACTCTATGTAAGCGATCTCGTCGCTACTTTATCTCCGCCGGGTAAGCGACTGAAACGATTTGCGAAGATCTACCTGGAACCCGGTCAAAGCCGAAGCCTGACCTTTAGCTTGCATCCCGAGGATTTCTCGTTCATAGGCAGTGATAACAAACCTGTGATCGAGGCTGGCGATTTTGAAGTTAGTTGCGGTGGTCTGCGAAGCCGTTTCAGCATTCGCTGATCGTTTCAGGATTCACTCTGACTCTCTGCACAAACCCCATCTAGTTCGGACGTAAATTGAATATGAAGACCAGGTCGGCGACTTTATTTCTAATCCTTTTTGTTTTCATTTTGAACACGCCTGCCCAACAAACATCCGCAGCGTCGGCGACAGCAATGCAACACAACCTGATGCCGGTGCCGTCGTCTATTCAGTTTCAACCGGGCAGACTGGTCGTTACCGGCGCGTTTCAGGTCGCGACGAGAAATTATTCCGATGCGCGGTTACAGTCAGCCATCGGGAGAATGACGTCGCGGCTGTCCGGCCGCACTGGCCTAACATTCACGCCGGGTGTCATCTCGGATGAAACTCGCGCCGCACTTGTGATTGAATGCGTTGCCGGCGGGCCCGCGATTCCGGCACTCAGCGAAGATGAGAGTTATAAACTCGATATTTCCTCTCAGCAGGCGCGACTGATCGCGCCAAAGGTGGTCGGAGCGCTGCGCGGCCTGGAGACCTTTCTGCAACTGCTGAGCGGAGACCGTGACGGTTTTTACTTGCCGGCCGTAAGTATTCGGGACCAGCCGCGCTTCCGCTGGCGTGGTCTGCTGATCGATGTCGGCCGCCACTATGAACCAATGGAGGTTCTCAAGCGCAACCTCGATGCCATGGCTGCGGTCAAGCTTAATGTTTTTCATTGGCATTTAACTGAGAACCAAGGGTTCCGCATTGAGAGCAAAAAGTTTCCCAAGCTGCACCAAATGGGTTCGGATGGACTCTTCTACACTCAGGAACAGGCGCGAGAGATCATCGCTTATGCGGCCGAACGGGGCATTCGCGTTGTGCCCGAGTTTGATTTGCCCGGCCACAGCACTGCCTGGTTAGTGGGCTACCCG
>JBKPPE010000550.1:0-4045 GCA_046733375.1 Acidobacteriota bacterium
GGCAACAGCCGAAACAGTCAGCACCGCGGCTACTGCAATTGCTCGATTAATCCATCTCATTTTGTGTGACTAAAGCCTCCGATCGATCCCTTAAAATCTGTCTAACTTTTCAAAAACTTGCCGAGCAAGCGTCGGCTCTAAGATGCAACTTCCGACCTGCTCGTTGTAACTGATGAGCAACTGCGGTGCCACGCAGCAGCGAAGAATCAGGGAAGAAAGCCGGTAAAGCGAGCGGCAATAATCCTGCAATACGTAAGCGGCTGTCAAGCTAGAAATCGCAGGATTCCACCGTTAGCGAATATTGCATAAAAATGCCGAACTCTCGCAAGAATCCACGAGAGTTCGGCAGGGTCTTTCTGTTCGTTGGTTCGGTTTAAGGTTGTGGTTGTGGCTGCGGTTGAATCCGGCGAACGCGACCATCGTTGACTTCTTTCGGATTGGTCTTGGCCGGGGCACCCGCTTTGGGTTTGTTTTCAACCGGCATCGTCGTCGCCTTGACCTTCAAATCAGCACCAGTCGCAGGTGTCGTTTTCGGCGCAGGCTTATCGTTGCCATTCGCCTTCGCATTAGCGTCAGCATTGGCGTTCGCAGCATCAACGTCGGCATTCTCTTCAGCCTCCGTGGCGGCCTTGGTCTCGGCGGCTTCTTCGTCCAGCGCCGCAGCCTTCTTGCCCGGAGCATTAGGTTCATCGTCAGGACCTTCAGCGACCTGGAAATCAATCTGTGTACCGAAGCGCGGGCTGAGGGCGCGATAGATGTTGCCGGCGATGGCCGCAGGCACGTGATTGTGCGCGTCTGTTCCGCGCGTGATCACGACAACTGCCAGACGCGGATTAACTACCGGCGCATATGAAGTAAAAAGCCCCACCCACGCGCGTGATGAGTCCTGTCCGATGCACGTGCCGGTCTTTCCAGCCACCGTCTGTTCCGGACGATAAGCCTTGCGACCGGAACCGTAGTTCACCGCGCCAATCATTCCCGGCAACATGCGCTTCCACGTGTCGTTTTCGACGTTTACCTTGCGACGAACTTCAGTCTTAAAAGTAGTGTTCTCTTGAACCGTTTGCGGCAGATGCGGAGTCAAAAGCTTGCCACCGTTCGACATCGCCGAAACGAGTGTCGCCAACTGGATGGCGGTTACTTCGAAATCGTCACCATGCGAGCCCATGCGATTGAGGGCAAAACCTGATTTGAACAACGGCAGATGACCAGAGTACTCGTTCACATAGTTGATGCCGGTCTTTTCGCCCAGGCCCATCTGTCTCGCGTAAGAGATCATCTTGTCAAAACCGACTTCACCGGCCACGTGCTGAAAATACGTGTTGTTCGAATACGCGAGGGCATCTGTCAGGTCGATCTTGTAACGACCGCCATCGCTCACTGTCTCGATTGGCGCGATTACTTTCTCGCTGATGCCGGCGACTCCGGTGACGAGTTTGATCGTCGAGCATGGCTTAAAGCCTCTACGCAGCGCCCAGTCCTGATTGACCACCGTGTAGACGCGTCCGGTCTTCGGATCCATCACAACGACTGTGCCGGCGTGGTGGCCCAGTGCTTCAACAGCCGCACGGCGCACTTCGGGATCTTCGCCGACGGCGTTGTCCTTCGCGATGTTGGTTTGCACTTCATTGCGCATGCCTTCGTCGATCGCGCGTTGCCGGGCAATCGCGGCCTGGCGAGCAGCTTCAGCGCGACGGCGCGCTTCTTCCAAAGCTCGACGACTGCTTCCCCGGTAGCGGCGCATCTCCGCCGCGATTTGCCGCTTGCTCAATCCGCGCCGGCGCAACTTCGCGACGTATGCGGCTTCGTCGCGTGCCTGCCGACGACGTTCGGCGCGCAATTCCTGTTTTGAAACACGACGACCGCGCCCGCGACGATTCGCGCTCGCCAATTGTCTGCGCTCGCGTTTCGACAAGCGCCGATTGCTCGCGGAGCGTGAATCGCGACGATCGCGACTACGGCTGTTCCGCGCTGAACGCGAACTGCGCGAACTGGCCTTAGCGGCCTTTCCTTTCGCGCGTTTACCTTTGGCTAATGTTTCGTGGGAAAAAGAACTTATGAGAGCGAAAAAGACGAAGAATATGAACGTTACCCGAGCGACCCGGGGGATACCCATTGATTTCATCAGCAACTCCTCGTGAAAACTGCAAATTCCAGTGCGCCGAGGCGAACCAGGTAAAACTCGTTGCTTGATTTGCACGTCGAGGGGCGACGTGCGCGTCGTCCGTGTGATCTCGAAACTGTTAAGGCGATAAAGTTCCTGTCACCAATTTCAATTGTAAGCAAAACATCAGAGGTGGTCTGCTCTGGCGCTCTGCAACCTCGCATTGGGGAGGTTTGCCTTGAGGTCGCCTGAACTATAACATTCGACGTTAGCGCACGGCAACCAAAAAAGGACTAGATCTGTTCGCATTTTGTGACTCTCTTGGCGCGCATGTTGCTTGAGAGCGATGGCCCTGTCGAGATTACTAAATAGTTTCCGCGTTCGGCTGCTTTTTCTGCTGGCTCTGGTGTTAGTGCTAACCGTAAGCGTGCAGTACTACGTCAATTTGCGCGCGGTGCGCAGCAACACTCAGTTCATAGTTGAACAACAACAAGCAATTATGGCGGGCGTGGCCTTGGGCGTTAACAGTCTTTCGAGCGGCGAATATCTGGATCAAATGCGAGAAGAAGCGAAGTTATCGCTTCTCGGTGATCGCGCAGACCGTGTGCAGAACGTTTTGATTGTCGACGAATCAGGCAACATAAAAGATAGCCTGGACAAAAATCAGACGCCGCGCGAAAACACTGACAAATCAATTCGGTACGTCAAACTGAAGGATATTTCTCTGCCTCCCCTCAAGAGCGCCGTCGAACTGCCGGAGATGAACGCACAACTTCCCGAGGGGATGAACGTGACGAACGCCGGGGCCACGATGGATCAAGGTGCCTACTATTTCCCCGTCGATACCGACAAAGGCCGCCGCTACATTATTGTTGTCCTCGGCTCCGCTAGCCGCCTCGCGACGACCCTGCAACAACAATCACGCAAATCTCTTCTTTGGACTCTGGCGGTTTTGTTGGCCACCACACTCTTGACGGCAATCGTGGTTTGGCGCTTTACACGTCCGATTAAGTTTCTTTCAACTGGAGCACGGCAAATCGCGGGCGGCGATCTCTCCTTCCGCGTACCAAGCAGCGGCCGCAGTGACGAAATGGGCGAGCTGACTGAATTGTTCAACGACATGACGACCAAGTTGGCGCGTACACGTGAACTCGAAGCGCAACTCTACAACGCCGAGAAAGCGATCGTTGTTAGTCGTCTGGCGTCAGCAATCGCGCACGAGATTCGCAACCCGCTGAACTATATCAATCTCACTTTGGATCACTTGCGCGCGGGATTTTCGCCTGCCGATCCCCACAAGCAGGAGAAATTTCAGAGCCTGACCAGCCAGTTGAAGACGGAAGTCGCGCGCATCAATCAGCGTATTACTGAATTCCTGAATTATTCGCGCCCGCCAAAACTCGAGCCGCGCTTGTTGAATCTGAGCGACGTGGCGCGCGATGCGTTGCGCACCGTCCAGGTCCAGGCATCTGAGAACAACATCGAAACGACAGTCAACGAAATCGGAGGAGCACACGCGATTATCGCCGATGCTGAATCGATCAGGTCTGCGCTGACGAACTTAGTAATCAACAGCCTTCAGGCAATGGATGGTGAAGGCGGAAAAATTGCGATTGTCGTCTCGGGTGAAGACCACGGCCGCGTTCGCATCGAAGTGAGCGACACCGGTCGTGGCATCAAAGCCGAAGATATCTCGAAGATTTTCGAACCATACTATTCGACAAAGGACACCGGAACGGGTCTCGGTCTCGCGATCGTGCGCAAGGCCATCGACGACCATCACGGTACGATTTCGGTGAAATCAAAGGAAGGCGAAGGGACAACGTTTACGATTACTTTGCCCGTGTCAGAACCGCCTGCGGTAGCGGGCGGTTGAACTTTATAGATCACGGACATTGATTGGAAAAGATCAACCGCCCGCTACCGCAGGCGGTTCTGACT
>JBKPPE010000551.1:0-3887 GCA_046733375.1 Acidobacteriota bacterium
CAGCGAATGTGCGTGGCTCGCGCCTTCCGGCATAACTGTGACTGCAGTATATCCGCAGGTCGTCACGGCAACGATTCGTCCCGAATGCGTGTTGCTCCCGGCCGTCATGGTGAAGTTGTTCCCGGTAATCGTAAGCGTCGCATCCGTTGCCGCTTCATCGCCCATTTTCATTTTGCCGGTGTACGTCCCGGAAAGATCCGTCTGCTCTTGCTGATTCGGATCGCAACGGCCTTTGCGCGGCATTGCGGCCGGAGTTGTTTCTGCCATCGCCGCCGTGTCGGTCGCCTCCGCCGCGGGTTTTGGCTTTGGCTTTGGTTTATGACGACGCGGCTTCGATGTGTTGGTATTCGCCGGCGCCATCGTCGTAGACGAGTTGGAATTCTGTGCAGACACAATCAGTTCCGCGCTCGTCAACGCGGCAAATACTCCGATCACAACTGCAAGAACGAAAGGATAGGTGGTGCTTTTTCTCACGGTCATTCTCCTTTGTTGCGTTGGTCAGATATTCCGAAGCGCGAACACTGCGCTCCTTCGTATGACTCACGTTAATGATGCCGGAACGACAAATTGCCCTAAATGCGGTCCTGAATAATTCAAACTCACGCGCAATGCAAGTTCCAATGCGGCGCGCGTTTCTTCCGGCGCGATTACCGCGTCGACGAAGCCTCGCGCCGCGGCGTACTTCGCGTCCAGGTCGCGCTCATACGTTTCACGCACTTTGCGCATTTCGATTTCCAATTCAGCCGTCGGCTCTTCTCCATTTTTTTTCAAACGCTCAAGCTCGCTTCCAAAAACTGCTTGGACTGCTGACTCACCTTCCATCACACCCATGCGGCCGGTCGGCCAACTGAAAATGAAATTCGGATCAAAGCCTTGTCCCGCCATCGCGTAGTACCCTGCGCCCGACGCGTGATTCACCGTCAGCACAATTTTCGGGACGATGGCGGTGGCCATAGCCTCAACGAAGCGCGCACCCGCACGAATGATTCCAGAATGCTCCGCTTGCGGTCCCACCATGAAACCAGAGACGTCCTGAACGAACAAGAGAGGCGTGCCGTGACGATTACAAGTGTCGATGAAGTACGCCACCTTTTCGGCAGAGTCCGTGTAAACAATTCCGCCGAAGCGTGGCGCGCCCCCCGCTGGATCACGAAACATTCCGCGCGCGTTCGCGATCACGCCAACTTGAATTCCCGCGATGCTGGCGTGTCCGGTGATGATCTCTTTCGCATAATCGATCTGAAATTCATCCAGGTGTCCGTCATCCAAAATGCAATCGAGCAACGCGCGCATGTCGTACGGCTGACGATGATCTTCGGGAATGATTTCGTAGATGTCTTCGGCTGGACGTTTCGGCTGCCAGGACTGAGTGCTGAGGACTGAGGACTGAGACCTCTGTTTTGACTCCACCGTGCTCAGTCCTAAGTCCTCAGTCCTCAGTCCTGAGTTCTTCCTCGATAGCTCAGAGACGAATTCTCGAATCTTCGCGATCGCTTCTTCATCGTTCTTCACTCGATAATGCGCCACACCCGACAACTCATTGTGCGCACGTGCGCCACCCAGAGTCTCATTGTCAACGGTTTGACCGGTCGCACCCTTGACGAGATTCGCGCCACCCAAACCCATGAACGACGTGCCGTCGACCATGATGATTACATCTGAAAGTGCCGGGAGATATGCGCCGCCGGCGATGCACGGCCCCATCACCGCGGAAATCTGCGGCACCTTCAAATACCGCCGCATGATTGAGTTGTAGTAAAAAATGCGAGACGCGCCGTACTGCCCCGGAAAGACCCCGCCCTGATAAGGAAGGTTCACGCCTGCAGAATCGACGAGATAGACAATGGGAATCCGCGAGCGCATCGCGATTTCCTGCGCGCGCAGAATCTTCTTGATCGTTTCGGGCCACCATGAACCGGCTTTTACTGTCGCATCGTTCGCGACCACGACGACTTCCCTGCCCGAAACGCGTCCCACTGTCGTGATGACTCCCGCCGCTGGCGCGCCGCCGATTTCTTGAGACTTGAGACTTGAGACTTGAGTCTTGTCCGATTTACTGACCCCTGACCTCTGACCTCTGACCTCTGGCTTGTACTGGTCATACGCGACGAGCAAACCGATCTCCTGGCTGACCGAATCCTTATCGAGCAGCAAATCAATCCGTTCGCGCGCCGTCAATTTTCCCTGCTTGTGTTGCTTCTCGACGCGCTCGGCGCCGCCGCCAAGTCGCAGCTTCGCCTCCAACTCCCGCAATTCGTCTGTCAGGTCGCTAAGGCGGGATCTCTTGGTCTGAGTTTCCGACGTTGCAGGAAGGACGGTTTCTGCCTTCTGCTCACTGC
The DNA here is from genome assembly GCA_046733375.1 of Acidobacteriota bacterium. Classification (GTDB taxonomy): domain Bacteria; phylum Acidobacteriota; class Blastocatellia; order Pyrinomonadales; family Pyrinomonadaceae; genus UBA11740. The sequence goes on from JBKPPE010000551.1 coordinate 2,340, forward strand.
CTTCTGCCTTCTGGCGCGTGAGCGGGCGCACTTTGAAACCCGAAGTAGACACGACTTCAGCTTCTCTCTCTGCCATTCTGCGTCTCTGGGAACGTTTGCTATCGAAAAAATATCACAGTCTGAGTATCGCGCCAATTTAGGTCGAACCAACCCATAACGCGCGAATCAGCGCGCTAGCTTGTGCGGTCGCCGGAATTCCTTCGAGCACAAGTACACGTTTGCCGCGAAGCTCAATGAAGAGGTTGCCTTCGGCGGAGCGGGTCGTCCATACGGTAGCTCGCGCAGAGAGCATCTGCGCATCCGGATAGCGCAGATTCGATCGCTTCACGTAAGCATCAAAAAACTCGCGCGCGTCTTTTTCCGTGTCCCACGCGGACATTGAAACGTAAAAGCTTTGGCCGCTCGGGCTCTCGTAGGTCGCGTAACGATCGCCGGCCCATCCCGCCGCAGCCGCCTTCGAAGTCGATACAGATTTCAGAAACTCATCGAGAATCAGATAGAAACTCCACTCACCGTTCACGTCCGTCTCAATTCGCCGCCAACCGCGGCCCAGTGACCGACTTAAATCCGGCAGCAGCACTTTTACCGGAGCTTCGTGGATAAAATATTTCGGCGGATGAAGAATCTGTTCGCTTGATTGAGGGAGCGCGTTGAACGCGCGCGACACCGCCGGCCAACCACCATTTTGATAAAGCGAGCGCGTCCACGTCAGACCTTCCTGATAAGGAAACAACAGAGTCTCGCGTAAAGCGCGTGGTGCTTTCTCTATCTCCTTGCTCGACGTTTCCGCTGCCATGAACGATCTTAGGAAACTCAAAGCGCGCGCTGGATTGCTCGCAACGTAGAGCGTCATTGCAAGTGTGGCGTCGCCTTCGATCAGGGCATGAGTGGCGAGTTCGGCGTCTGAATCGCCCTTGGGCCATTTTTCGAATCTACGCAAATTGAAGTGCTGGTCCTGAAGGGCGTGCGTCAGCTCATGCGCCATGATCGGTTTCTGACCATCGACGTCGATCCAATCGGCCAGGTGAAATTGCTGCTCTTTCGGATCGTAGTAGCCGGCAACCTGTTCGGTGAGCAAGCGAACAATCAGCGGTCGCAAAGCAAAATCGGGCGGGACAAGTCCCAGTCGCTTGAGCGTCACTTCCGAAGCATGCATGTCCGCGGCGGTTGTCTCTCGATCGAGATTAGCCACAATCATGTGTTCAATTTCGGCGCGAGATTGCGCTGAACTCTGGACCGGACGCAGCACTGCGAGTTCGCGTAACTGACTGGTTTCCTGCAAAACTTCATTCGTCGCCGCGACCAATGCCGCATTACGCGCCGCCGCACTTGCACTCTCGGTTCCGGTTGCCGGCTTTTGCGCCGACGTGCGGATGACGGCAACTGAAAAAGCCACCAGAATACAGAACGAAATTGCTGCGGCTGCACTCGATCGCTTTGCCAACAAATTGCGGCGAGAGACAGGTACTGAACTTTTCTTTGACATCATCGTGATTCGCACTTATAGTCCGCTAAAGATTCCAAATCAGACAATTGGGAGTTTAACTC
>JBKPPE010000552.1:0-5331 GCA_046733375.1 Acidobacteriota bacterium
GGTCTTTGGTCTTAGATCTTTGGTCTTTGATCTCTAATCTGCGGTTCCCTACCGTTTAGCGCGACCGTAGTAAAAGTAACCAAAGACCAAAGTCCAAAGGCTCAAGATCGTCTTCCATGCAAAAGCCCCGCGCTGCTAACAACGCGGGGCCTTCATCAAACTTTACGAAACCTTTGAAAGACTCGCCGAGCTGTTTAGCGGATTATTTTACGTGGCCGCAAGTCGCCTTAACTCACCACGTTTGTCAACCTTATTGAAACATTGATGTTGAAAGGTGTCAACGGCAGAACCGGAGGTCGGATGCGACGCGGACGGTCTTTGTCTATTTACGATTTACCATTTACCATTTACCCTCTTTAGCCGATGCGCCGCGCCATCTATCCCGGCTCGTTCGACCCCGTTACCAACGGGCACCTCGATATTATTCAAAGGGGCTGCAAGCTGTTCGACGAAATCATCGTCGCGATTCTCGTCAACCCCGAAAAGACACCGTTCTTCTCGGTCGAGGAGCGCAAAGAAATTCTTGCCGAAGTCTTGAAAGGCATCGAACAAGGCGGCTGCAAAGTCGTGGTGGACAGTTTCGAAGGACTCCTGGTGCAATACGCTGCCGAACGCGACGCGCATGCGATCGTGCGCGGGATCCGCGCGATTTCGGATTATGAGTACGAGCTGCAGATGGCTTTGATGAATCGCCGTCTGCAGCCGGCATTGGAGACTGTTTTTATGATGCCCGCCGAGGCTTATTCGTATGTCAGTTCGCGTTTGGTGAAGGAAGTGTTTCACCTCGGCGGCAGCATCGAGGGGCTGGTGCCCGCGCTGGTTGAACAGCGAATGCGAACGAAGTCCGAAGTCCAAACTCCGAAGTCCAAAGTCCGAAATCTATAAACTATGTCAGCCCCAAAATTCTCTGCCGGTTTTCCAGTTTCCGAGCGCGTCACGGAAATGAAAGCTTCATCAACGCTCGCCGCAATGCAGGCGGCGGACGCAATGCGCGCCGAAGGTATTGACGTAGTTGATCTCGGAGCGGGCGAACCAGACTTCGACACGCCACAGAACATCAAGGAGGCTGCGGCTGCCGCGATGCAAGCCGGAGAGACGAAGTACACGCCGACTGCCGGCACGCGCAAATTCCAGCAGGCAATCATCGATTTCTATCAACGCGAGTTCAATACTTCGTACGAGCGCAGCGAAGTGATGGGGACGGCTGGCGGCAAGCAGGCGCTCTTCAATGCCGTCGTTTGTCTGATCAATCCGGGCGATGAGGTGCTGATTCCCAAACCTTACTGGGTAACGTTCCCGGAGATCGTCACCTTCGCGCGCGGTAAATCCGTTTTTATCGAGACCGAAGAGAATGATTTCGTCCTGACCGCTGAGATGGTGCGCAGCGCGCTCACCCCAAAGACCAAACTGATCATTTTGAACTCGCCATCGAATCCCTCCGGACGCGTAATTCCGCCTGAGGAGTTCGAGCGCATCATGGAAATCATCGCCGCGCATGACGCGTACGCAATCTCGGATGAGTGTTACCTGCGTTTCGTCTATCCGCCGAACAAGGTTTTTAGCGCGGCGTCGTTGCGACCACCGTTGCGTAAGCGTCTGTGTATCGCGGGGTCGTTTTCGAAAACGTACGCTATGACGGGCTGGCGCGTCGGCTACTCTTTGGCAAACGCGGATTGGACGCGCGCGATGTTGAAGGTGCAAGGCCACTCGACGAGCAACACTACGTCGATTGCTCAAGCAGCAGCGACTGAAGCGTTCAACGGGCCGCAGGCGTCAGTCGCAACAATGCTGGATGAATACACGCGACGGCGTGAATGGTTGCTGAATGCTTTGAATGAGATTCCCGGCCTGCGTTGTCCCCAACCCGAAGGCGCGTTCTATGCATTTCCGAACGTGCGTGGCTGCTTGGGTGGCAAGCTGAAAACCTCAGCAGATTTTGTGAACGAGCTGTTGGAGCAAGAGCAGACGGTCGTTACGGATGGCGCCGGATTCGGCGCTGATGGCTTCATTCGGATCTCGTACGCGACGTCGCTCGATCGTTTACGCGAAGGTGTCGAGAGAATCAGGCGGGTGGTAAACCGCTAAAGAGCCGATTCCCTCTCCCTTTGGGAGAGGGTTGGGGTGAGGGCTTAGCGAGCGAAAATACTTTTTCTCTTTTTCCTAATCGCCGTAGACCCACCCGCTCCCAGCGGGGAGCAAACTCCAAAAAAAAGAGGCGGGACAAGTCCCGCCTCTTTTCATTTTCCCGACAAGATGCCGGTGGCGCGCACGTAGGATGCGTGCGCTCCCATTAGTACAAATTGAAGTTGTATTCCAGCTGCATCCACATCGAGACGTTGCGGCCGTCCTTCTGCGCCGGAACGAAACGGATTTGTTTGGCCGCTGCGATTGCTCTCTCGGTTAGACCATCAGGTAAACCGCGAATGGTCGTAATGTTGGTAACAGAACCACTCGATGAAAAAACGGCCTTCAACACAACTGTGCCGGTTACTTGATTCTTGCGCGCGGCTTCGGTGTATTGGGGCTCCGGTTTGTCGAGAACCCGCGCCCTGCTAGTAACATCCTTGCTGCTGAACACCTTATTGTAATCGGTGCCACCGCCTCCACCACCGGGGCCGCCGCCGCCTTCATTGCGATCGCCGCCTCCAGTGTTACCACCACGGCCCGGACCATAACCGCCGCCTTCGCCGGGCCCCACACCGCCGCCGGTTCCGCTACCGATACCGTTGCCGGTTCCCGGACCAGAAGAAGGATTGGTCGATTTTGATTTTGGATCGCCGTAGGCAAGATTCCGAGTGTCCGGCGGGAATAGAGCCGGATCGGCGTCGAGCGTTGCCGGCATCGGCAAAGCCGGATTCACAATTTTCGGTGGATGCGGATCGGGAGCGACTACTTGCGGAATGCGCAGATCAGCCTGCGGTAGTTTTCCAAATGATGCGGGACTCTGCTCTTCACGTCCGCCGCCGCCACCGCCGCCCGCTTTCTCCTGCTTCGGTTTGCTGCCACCGCCATTTCCCTTGGCCATTCCGGCAGTGCCTTCGTCAGGCGTCGGCTGCTCGTTGGGAATGTCGGTGATCATCTGCGTCAGCTCCATCTCTTCTTCAGACTTTGCTTGCGCAAGCGCCCGTTCGTGCATGCGAGACCAGAAGACGTAAGCGCCGATGGTGCCGAACACCAAGACGAGTGCCACCACGATGCCCGACAACACATTCGAAGAATCGGCCGGCCGCGCGCCCATTACGGCTGCGCCGCTATCTCGTCCGAGCCACGTCGCAAACAAAGCCAGGAGAGACAGCGCGGCAATTCCTCCAACTACGAATAAGCCGACGCGAGACGTCGAACCTGATTGTGTGCGATCGATGAGCGCCAGCAATCCCACCAGAGCGGCCATCGCGCCAAATGCGATGAGAATTGCCAGCATCGCATCGCGTTTTCCCAGGAACTTGCCAACCATCTGGCCATAGCCCTGGACCGAACGCTTCACGAAGCCAAAGGGATCGCGCTTGAACTCTGGCCACGTCAGTTGGTAATTGTGCGCAACGTTGCCAAGCTCGTCGGCAAGACGTGACGCGAGACCACGATCTTCAAGAATGGTAAGGTGATATTCGCCGATGTTTTGCGTGGCTGCGGCTGCCAAAACTGGCGCAGCGACGCGAACTGAAGATTTAGCCTTCACAGTCTCAGGCTGCACGTTCTCAACTTTCGGGGGTTCAGCCGTCATCATCGGTTCCGGCTGGCGAGTCGGTTCGCTCGCCGCTGCTGGAACTGCCGTGAGGGGGGTCCCATCTACCGGGCAAAAGCTGAATCTTTCAGCAAATTCTTCCTGGCACGTATTGCAAAATTTCATCTTTACTACCTCGCTATCCCGCTTGGGATTGAACGCCAAATCGGACACCGAACCGCCGCTCCTACTTTGTTGATAAGCTGCCGCTACACGGTTGTCCAACGTGTCCGGCGTTTTCGGCACATTCCATTGCCGCAGCAAATCGCGGAGATCCTCGTCCTGCATGAACTTACCGTCAAAATCACTCATTGCTCGTAACTCCTGCCGCTCATGCCGACGCGCCTAAGCCCGTTTCAATGTAGCAGCTTCACGGCCGGTGCGAAAGTATCGTTCAAGTTTCGCCCGCAGCTTCTCGCGCGCCCGAAAAAGCCTTGCTTTCACGGTGTTCGCATCGACCCCGACAATCTCACCAATCTCTGCCAGCGAAAGCTCTTCGTACTCAAACAGCACCAGCGCTTCGCGTTGCAGTAGCGGCAGACTCGCGATGGCTCCAGCTACTTCTGAAGCAAGCTCGTCGTCCAAAACCTGCGCCATTGGCGCGTTTCTATCAGCGACAGCCGGTTCCTCCGAGAGTTCATCAAGTGCTGTCTCTCGGCCAAAGCTGCTGTACTGCTTGGCCGCCTGGTTTCTCGCCGCCGCATACAAGTACGTGCGAAAAGAAGCCTTAGTCGAATCAAAACGGCCCGGTTGTCTTATCAAACTGAGGAAGCAATCGTGAACGACGTCTTCGGCTGCCTCCACCGAACCCAACATGCGATACGCAAATCTGAAGATTGGGTCGCGATACCGCTGATACAGGATCTGAAAAGCCGTTGTGTCGCCGGTTGCTGCGTCCGCAAGCAGCTTTTCGTCTGTCACCTGGTTCGCCAATCAAAGCGCTCGATCCTGTAGGAATGCGTTCCTACTTGTTTTATTACTGCTAATAGACCGGAAGTTACGAACTATTTTGGGGCAGCCGTGAAAAAATTTCTCTGACGGCCTGGCATTATACTATTGATCGCCCCTGTTTGAGCATGCGAACCGCAGACTGCAACGCCTTTCAGCACAGGGCTTTGATGCGGGTTTCAAGGCGCAGGTTGACGCGTTTTTGGACGACATCTAAACTCTTTTTCGCCGCATCCCAATTGGCTGCTTCGAGGTGTTACGGCCGTTCGGATTACGTCACATCCACAGCTTTCACGATTCATTAATGCAGAACAAAATGACGAATTATTTGCCGCGCCTGTTTAGCGGCGTCCTCTGTCTGTCGCTCGTGGCACTCTTGCCGGTGATGGCGCAGGCGCAAACTGCTGCTGAACCAGAGCGAGAGGCGCTACTCAACGGCCTTAGGATTCTTTACTGGAGCCAGCCGGGAAATCCCGATGTGCTGCTGAGACTGCGGATTCACAGCGGAGCCGCATTCGACCTCGCTGACAAGGGCGGCATGATGGCGCTGCTCGGAGATGCACTATTTCCCGACGCATCAACACGCGAATACGTTGCGGAACAATTAGGAGGACGACTGGAAGTTACGACCAACTACGACTCGATCGATGTGACGATTTCAG
>JBKPPE010000553.1:0-8951 GCA_046733375.1 Acidobacteriota bacterium
ATACGAGATTGGCAATATTGTCTCGTGGGCTCGGAGATGTGTATAAGAGACAGGCATTAGGACGCAAGAATGAAATGGCGTCCGACATGTAAGCATGGTGGAAGTGATGACAGGGCCTGGTAAGAAAATTGAATTTATGAGGCGACAACTCTGTATATCAATTGTTCTTTGTTTCCTGGCTTCAAGTTTTTCAGTGTCGGCGCAATTCATTTCAGCCGATACCTACACTAGTTATGAATTGCTCGCGCCGGAGAGCCATCAGTTTAAAATTTACTACGAAGTGACCGAGACTCGCGCGGGCGCGCGTTATCATTTCAATCAAATCCGCGAAGGCAGCGAGGCTACGGACGAATCGGTGATCGATCTGGCCAGCGGCAAGCCGCTCAAGTTTGAAGTGGTCACCGGCACACAAGCTAAGGTTGATTCGCCCGCTGAGAACCTAAGCGTGACCGGTCACTATATCAAAGTGTTTTTGGCTCATCCGGTGCCTGAGAATGGCGAATATCGTTTAGCGATTATCAAGACGTATAAGGACGAGAAGAGTTATTACGTTGAAGGCGATCATATCGTCTTCAAACGCCCGCTCGGAATACCGCGGGATAGCGTCGTGTTGCCAATGGGTTATGAAATAGTCTCATGTTCTGTCGCGACACAAGTCCTTATGGAACAGGATGGCCATTTAAAGCTGTCGTTCGTGAATGCGGGCAGCGGGGGACAACTTGAAGTGACAATCAACGCAAGGAAACTTTTTTCGGCTGCCAAGTGAGCGGAGGAGCGGGGGCAAGCCCGCCTTCCTGACCTGGGAGATTTCTTGCGTGTCGCAATTTCACAAACTTGAGAGACATTCATCGTGAGATACCGAATTAACTTAGAACATCTCAGGGTCAGGAAGGCGGGCTTGCCCCCGCTGCTTATTGCACTCCTCTCGTGGTCGTTCCTCTCTGTTTCCACAGTGTCCAAAGGGCAGAATCAAAACCCGTCGCTCACCGAGCGCGCTTATCAGGATCGAGAGATTCTCTACGAGTTGCAATCGCCCGACTCGCACGCATTTCGCATTGCCCACGACTACACAGTCCGCAAGGTTGGCGAACAATATTATTTCAATGTCGTGCGAGCGGGCAGCCACGTCTCTGATCCTGAGAGCATAGATCTCGACACGGGCAAAAAATTGAAATGGGAAATCCTTAGCGGTAAACAAGCGACCGAACGGAAGCTCCCACTAGGCGAGCCCGTTAAAGACGACACGGAAATTGTCGTCACGCATTTAGCTCGCCCACTCGCCGCTGGAACCACCAATCGGATCCGTTTGAAAGAAACCTACGTCGATGCAAAGAGTTACTACATGAATGGTGACGAACTAGTCTGGGATAGAAGTTTTGGCCGGTTGCGTAACACGGTTGTGCTGCCAGCTGGCTGGTATTTGACAGCGCTCGCGTCGCCCGGAACGATTGCGACGCTTCCCGATGGCCGCGTTTCAGTCTTTGTGGTAAATCCGCGCGCTGACGATGTTCGTGTGTACTTGCGCGCCCGGCGCAGGCCCGCAGCGGCCGTTCGTTAACCCACGAACCACGTGCGCTGTTTGTCAGTGACACTTGCTCAATCAAAAAGGAGCCGACCCCATGCAACGTCTAGTTCTCGTCATCGCCGTTGTGCTCGTTTGTGCTGACTTTGCTGCCGGGCAAGAGCGAAAAACTTTCACCGTTGGCAACGCCACAGCTGCGCGCGGGCAAAAGACCACGGGCACAATTGAAGTTCCGGCGGGTAGCGACGCCGCGCTAAGCATTCCCGTCGTAGTCATTCACGGCGCCAAGCCCGGACCCGTCCTCGCTTTGGTCGCAGGCTCGCATGGCACGGAATACACGTCGATCATTGCTCTGGAGAAGCTGATCGGAATGCTCAATCCAGCGGAGGTTTCCGGCACGGTCATCATCGTGCCGCTCATCAACATCCAATCGTTCGAACAGAAAGTTCCGCACCTGAATCCCGTAGACAAGAAAAGTATGAACCGGTTTTATCCGGGAAAGGTGGACGGCACCCAAACCGAACGCGCTTCGTATCTGATCACCAAAGAAGTAGTTGAGAAGTGCGATCATCTAATTGACCTTCACGGAGGTGACTTGGACGAGAGCCTGCGGCCTTACAGTTATTGGACGAAGACGGGAAATGAAAAGCAGGATCAGATTTCCCGCGAGATGGTGCTCGCATTTGGTCTCGATACCATAATCATCTCGGCTGATCGTCCGAAGGATCCGCAGGCGTCGCGGTATCTCGAAAACACTGCCTCGACTCGCGGCAAACCGTCGATCACCGCTGAGGCCGGTTATGCGGGTACTGTCGAGACTGACGATCTGAATGCCCTAATTAATGGCTGCCTGAACGTGATGCGTTATTTGAAGATGTTGCCCGGCGCCGCCATTGCCGTCGAGCATCCCGTGTGGATCGAGAAAGTCGTGACCCTCGCCAGCGAACAGACTGGGATGTTCTATCCTCAGGTCAAGCGCGGCACGTATGTGCAACAGGGAATGAAAGTCGGATACGTCACCGACTATTTTGGCAAGACTATCTTTGAAGCGCGTGCGCCAGTCTCAGGCATCGTGCTGTACGTCTGTGCTGTGCCGTCGATGACGAAAGGCGCGACCATTGCGAACATTGGGGTTGTCGCCGCGGCAAGCCCCACTCCCTAGTTAGCGGTGAACTCGAAAATAGCCTTCATTCCGCGGCTCCAAAATATTTTTCTTGCGCGATTGCACATTCGTGCCTATACTGCCTGCCTTCCCCCAGGAGTCTCTCTGAATTAGTTCATACGTTTACTGTTACCGGTTCTCGCAAATTCGCGGCAACGATTATTCTGTCGCGTTTCAAGCGGTCAAAAGTCATCAGGGTCGGCGACTTCTTAACGGCATGATTTCACTATGCGAGAGGAGTAACAAAATGAAAAAAGTAGCTTTGCTAATCGTGGCGGCACTGGTCGGCTCGGTGTTGCTTTTCAGTGGCCCGGTGAAGAGCCAGGGCTGGAAAGAAAAGGTCCGCAAGAACGCAAAGAGAATTCCTAACAACTACATCGTCGTTTTGGACGATGCGGTTATTGGCGAGCGCGGAGAAAATTCAATCGCGGGATATATGGCCGAGGACATGGCTCGGCTGTATCACGGAAAACTCAAGCACGTTTACAAACATGCGCTCAATGGCTTCTCGGTCGAAATGTCCGAAGCGGATGCGGAAGCGATGAGTCAGGATTACCGCGTCCTCTTCGTCGAAGAGGATGGCGTAATGACCGCGGACGCGACACAAACCAATCCGCCATGGGGTTTAGATCGCATCGACCAGCGCAATCGTCCGCTGAGCGGCACCTACACTTACAACTGGACCGGGTCAGGTGTGCGCGTCTACGTGATCGACACAGGTATCCGCACAACGCACACACAGTTTGGCGGACGTGCTTCGAACGTATTCGATGCTTTCGGGGGAAGCGGCGCGGACTGCAATGGTCATGGGACCCACGTGTCGGGAACGGTTGGCGGATCGACTTATGGAGTTGCTAAGAGCGCGTTACTGCGAGGTGTTCGCGTGCTCGACTGTTCCGGATCAGGGTCGACTTCAGGAGTAATTGCCGGCGTTAATTGGGTAACGCAAAATCACATTAATCCGGCCGTAGCAAACATGAGCCTCGGTGGCGGCGCGTCAAGCGCCCTCGATAGTGCAGTGAACAGTCTGAGCAACTCAGGCGTGCCCATCGCCGTCGCTGCCGGCAACAGTAACGTCGACGCCTGCGGTACATCGCCGGCACGCGCAGTTAATGCCATTACCACCGGCTCAACGACCAGCACGGATGCGCGATCTTCCTTCTCGAACTTTGGCACATGTCTCGACATTTTCGCGCCCGGCTCTTCGATTCTATCGGCGTGGTTCAGTTCGGACACTGCGACGGCAACGTTGAGCGGAACGTCGATGGCTTCGCCGCATGTCGCGGGCGTCGCGGCGCTCTACAAACAGGCAAATCCGTCAGCGTCAGCGACGACTGTGCGCAACGCGATCGTCAACAACGCTACGTTGAACGTAATCACGAATGCGGGATCGGGTTCACCGAACCGTCTGTTGTATTCTCTTTTCTTCTGATTAGTCTTTCAGAATGAGGTGGCGAGCGGCGCTTCGGCGCCGCTCGCTTGTTTATGCTCGAGCAGCCGCCGTTCTAAACCAGCCTCGCACCGTCGAAAACACGCGACGGAAGAAACGAAGTACGCGTGGCAGAATCCAAAGCGAGATTGCCAGCCCCGCGCCAATCACAAAGAACACAAGGACCGGCAGAAATACCGCAAGCAAAACAGAAACTACGACCAGAACATCTTCGGCGAGACTGACGATGACGTTCGAGAATGGCTCTGGACTCGCGTTGACTAATGCCCGCAGCGACGCCTTCGTGCCGTGCGAACTCAGCGCCAGACTTCCACCAACGAGTAGCGCAACGACTTGAACACTGCGATCAAAATTTCCGAAGGCGGTGGCGGCGAGAACGGCGCCCGCGGGAATGCGAATGAACGTGTGGATCACGTCCCAGACGCTGTCGACGACCGGAATCTTGTCAGCGATGAATTCGACGACGAACAGGAACAGCGCCACTCCGATCACCCACCAGTTCGTGACGACGTCGAGTTCACCTGGCAACTTCAGATGGGCAAACCGACCTAACAGGCCGAGCGTTGCCACCGCGGCGTAGAGATTGATTCCTGAGACCCACGACGCGCCAAGACTGATTGCCAAAGTAGAGATGAAGTCCATTGCAAATAATTATACGGCCTTGCTTCAGTCGAAGTTCGTGGGCGAAACATTGAAAAAGCCCCGGCGAAAGGATCAATCTTATACTGGTTAAGCCTATCGAAGTCAGATAGAATCCCCCGACTTTCATCGCAAATGAAGCGCTGTCCCCAATGTAACCGCATTGAATCTGACGAAGCGCTGAAGTTCTGTCGCATCGACGGCGCACCGCTGCTCGGCGATCCGTCGGCGGTCAATCGCGAGGCCGGAACTATTCAGCTTGGTTCCGCCGTCTCAGGCGAAACGGAGACCAGCATTCTTCCTAATAATAGCGGTGCAAACATGAATCGAGTCACCGCACCCACCACCACTCTGCCTGGCCAATCATGGCCGATGAATTACAGTAGCGTCAGGAAGTCAAACTGGAAAAGAACTGCAGTCGCAATCGTCATGATACTAGCGGTTGTCGGGGCGATCGCCTTTGCCGTTAATTCCTATCGCTCAAGAACACGCGCCGGCGCCGTAATTCAATCGATTGCAGTGATGCCTTTCCTCAATAGCAGTGGAGATGCAAACGTCGAATATCTTTCGGACGGACTTACCGATTCGATTATCTTTCGGTTTTCGCAGCTTCCAAATGTGAAGGTCAGTCCCACGAGCTCTGTGATGCGCTTCAAGGGTTCGCCCAAGGACGTAGCCGAAATTGCGAAGGAGCTCGACGTCGATGCCGTGCTTACGGGCCGATTAATGAAAGCGGCCGGCGATGACCTTAATATCAGTGTCCAACTGATCGACGCGCGGACGAATAAACTCGTGTGGGCCGAGCAATATGATCGCAAGATGGCTGACTTACTCGCCACGCAGCGCGAGATTGCGACGACGCTCACCCAGAAGATGCAGCTGCGGCTCGTAGGAGACGAGCGCGGCATCACGAAAAAATACACCAGCAGCAACGAGGCTTATCAACTCTACCTCAAAGGCCGTTACCACTGGTCGCGACGAACCAAAGACGACATTCTTAAAGCGATCGACAACTATAAGAAGGCAATCGACCTCGACCCGAATTTCGCTCTGGCTTACGCGGCAACTGCGGAAGCGTACAACTCCATGGGCAAGAATCCGGATGTGCCGCCGAAGGATTGCATTCCGCTGGCGAAAGCGGCCGCAACTCGCGCACTCGAAATCGACCCGATGCTGCCGCAAGCACATTCGGCCCTTGCTGATTCTCTCGCACTCTACGATTGGGATTGGGCCGAGTCGGAGCGTCACTTCAAAAAAGCGATGGAACTCGATCCAAATATTTCGTACACGCACGTGGCCTATGGCGGGAGCTATCTCGAGCCGGTGGGCAAAGCTGACGAGGCGGTGGCGGAATTGGAGCGGGCTGTTTCTCTCGAGCCGTCAGCCATGATCAATAACTGCATCCTCACTACCACATACATTTATGCGCGAAAGTATGACAAGGCACTGGCACAGGGACGAAGTACTTATGATCTTGACGCGACTTTTCCGTTCGCTCCGCATTGGCTTGGCTTCGCATTGATCGCAAATGGAAAGTACGACGAAGCCATCGCTGTGGGCCGGCGGGTGTCGCCTGATTCACCATTTGGCTGGATGTCGGCCGTGGTGATCGCGCAGGCATATGCTAACCAGCGCAAAAGAGTGGAGGCCGAGCAGCAGATATCTCTGCTGCGCGAACTGGCGAAGACACGCTACGTTCGGCCGTATTACATCGCGTCGATTTATGCCGCACTGGGTGATAAGGACCAAGCGTTTGCGGAACTTGAAGAGTCGTTCGCGGAACGCGATTGCTATCTTGGGCGGATTACCGTCGACCCCTTCATGGATCCGTTGCGCGACGACCCGCGATTTAAAAGCCTTTTGAAAAGAATGAACCTGTCCTCATAAGACGATGAAACGTCGCCCCCAATGTAAGCGTGCTTGAGACTGTTAATTAAGGAGATCCCCCGATGGCAAAACCTTCGAAACTAGCGCACGTTGTTTATATGACCCGGCGCTACGAAGAAATGCTCGCATGGTACCAAACGGTTTTCGAGGCGAAGGTGCAATACCAAAACCCTGCGTTCGCCTTCCTTACCTACGATGACGAGCATCATCGCTTCGCTTTCGCCAACATGTCAGTGATTGCCCCGGATGGCCAAGTGAACAACCTGCCGGCGGGCGTGGGCGTCAACCACGTCGGCTACACGTTCGCAAGCCCCGGAGAGCTGCTAGAGACTTACGCGCGTTTGAAAGACGCCGGCATCACCCCTTATTGGCGAGTGCATCACGGCGTCACCTTGTCGGTTTACTACCGCGACCCGGACGGCAATCGGATGGAGTTCCAGGTGGATTGCTGCGCCAATGCCGACGAGGCGCACACCTACATGCAAAGTGACGCGTTCGCCGCAAATCCGGTCGGCGTAGAAATCGACCCCGATAATTTGTTGATGCAATACCGAAGCGGTGCCTCACCTGAGCAACTGTTGATGATGCCGGAAGGTCCACCCGCGCAGATTCCACCCCAACACGGCTTAGGCTGATTAAGAGATCTTAGCCTTACTGGATTTAGTCGGATACAATCCCGCCGTTTGCGCTGCTGTAAATGACTCTCGCAGCCGGCACCAAACTCGGCCGCTACGAAATCCGCGCGAAGATTGGCGAGGGCGGGATGGGCGAAGTCTATCTGGCGCGGGACACGCAACTTGGGCGGGACGTGGCCGTCAAGGTTTTGCCTTCGACTTATTCGCAAGACACCGAAAGACTGCACCGGTTTGAACAGGAGGCTTGCGCTGCGAGTGCGTTGAATCACCCGAACATCCTCACGATTTATGATGTCGGGACTCACGATGGCTCGCCCTATGTCGTTTCAGAGTTACTCGAGGGACAAACGCTAAGGCAAAGGATTAGTGGTACGAGTTTGCCGCAGCGCAAAACGATCGACTATGCGCTTCAGGTTGCGCGCGGGCTCGCAGCGGCGCACGAGAAAGGCATCGTTCACCGAGATCTGAAACCGGATAATCTGTTCATCACGAACGACGGTCGTGTGAAGATTCTCGACTTTGGCCTGGCCAAACTAACTGGCGCGGGCGACACACAACTCTCGCAAACAAGCATTCCCACGCGACGCGTTGATACCGATCCGGGCAAGGTCATGGGCACGGTTGGTTACATGTCGCCGGAACAGGTGAAAGGCCGCGCGGTCGATCATCGCTCAGATATTTTTTCGTTCGGCGCGATTCTTTACGAGATGCTTTCCGGCCGGCGTGCCTTTCATGGCGAGTCGGCCGCGGAAACGATGAGCGCCATCCTAAAAGAAGATCCGCCCGATCTTTCAGAAACCAATCAACGAATCGCTCCCGCGCTCGAACGGCTGGTCAATCATTGTCTGGAAAAGAATCCCGAAGAGCGGTTTCATTCGGCGAGCGATCTTGCCTTCGCTCTCGAAGCTTTATCAGGATCAACTTCGGTCGCAACGCAAACAGTGACCGTACCCACTTTAGCGACGCGGTGGATTAAACGCGGTGGACTATCGTGGGCTGTTGCCGCCGTGGCGATCGTGGCGGCACTCGTTTTCGCAGTTCTCTATTTTCGCGGACCGGCCCCACCAGAAGCCCACACCATGCGCTTCTTTGTTGTCCCGCCCGAAAAAGCGATCGTGGTCGGCGGCGGCCAGCACATTTCGCCTGATGGTCAGCGTCTGGTATTCGTCGCTACCGGCGCCGACGGCAAGCGCGTTCTTTGGACCCGGCCGATTGACGCATTAGGAGCCCAAGCCTTGCCCGGTACCGAAGAAGCATCCAACCCATTCTGGTCGCCGGACAGCCATTCCATCGGCTTCTTTGCCGCCGGATCCAAGCTCAAGAAGATCGACTTCGCCGGCGGTCCCGCACAGACCGTTACCGACCTACAGACTTCTGCGGCAGGCGGCACTTGGAACCAACAAGGCCTGATCGTCTTCTCGCGCAGTCCTGGAGATGGACTCTACAAAGTGCCCGCGACCGGAGGCACGCCGGCGCGCGCTACTAACCTTGATGAATCACGCAAAGAGACTACCCACGCATGGCCATATTTCTTACCGGATGGCCGCCATTTTTTATATCTCGCCCGAAGCGCCCAAAGAGAGAATACCGGCATTTACGTAGGAGCGTTGGATTCAAGCGAACGGAAACTTTTGGTGAACGCCGATTCCAGCGCGG
>JBKPPE010000554.1:0-5677 GCA_046733375.1 Acidobacteriota bacterium
TATTCGAATCGTTTGAACCATGTGTGGAACGCTTCGGCTGGTTACTCGTTTGGACGGGGCCAAAGAGTTTCGCCGTTGGGCATCGCAAATCCTGCGCAACTTTTCGACGGAGGATTCTTCCACTCGGTCGCGCTGCAGATTGCGGGTGATTGGTCCACTGGCACACACGTGCAAACTGTCTTCCGATTTTCTCCCGAAGCAACGGTATTCGCGATCGATCCATTTGCTGGACAGTTGGCCGTTTACGATCCTTCTTTGAGCATTCAGGTTACTCAGGACTTGCCAACGTTTGGTTTGCCTCTGCGCGCCCAGGCGATTGTCGACGCGCGCAACCTGCTCGACGTGCAAACGACGACGACGAACGGCGAAACGATTCTGCTGGTTGGCCCAAACGGCCGCTCAGTACGGGGAGGAATTTCGGTTCGGTTCTGAGACGCGCGAAACCCGCGCGTCTTTGTTTTTTTCGCTCCCGATACTTCAGTCGCAGGACTCGCGGTTTCTCCAAAATCTCGGACGCATACGAAAAATCGGACGGGCTTGCCGAAACGTTGGCGGTGTGGGCACTTCTCGTTGAAACGAAGCGCCGAAAAGGTTACACGAAACCATCGTCGACTTGTTTTCGCGGCCAGCTGTCCCCGCAAGTGCTTGCTGGAACATCGGTTGCTTTGAAAGTAAACGATTTAGTGTCTTTGCGGCGAACGTCACAAGCTACTCATTCGGTTGCCAGGTTCTGACGGTATAGAAAACACGTCATGAAAGGTTCAGTACTCACAGGGCGAACGTGGTTATTGCTCGGCGCGACAGCGTTATTCGTTGTCGCGGGCGCACTGAACTTTTCACAGCGATTTCGCCATCAATCACCACCGTGGGACGGTGTGACCTGGGTGGATACCGCGCAGGGCGTAATTGCCAGGGCGGTTGAGCCTGAGTCGGCCGCGGCGAGGGCGCGAATCATCCCCGGCGATCATTTAATCGCGGTGAGCCCTAACGGCGAGCGCTGCGAAGACATCACGCGCGGCCCCCGCTGTGAACCGGTCGCCAATGCGACGAGCGTGCAGATGTATCTCGAGCGCGAGCGCGTTGGCGGCGAGATTCATTACCTGATTGAGCGTCCTTCTTTTCCGACTGAGACGCGTTTTTATTACGCCGATCTCGACCATCTGGGAACGTTCCTTACAACAACGCCGGGCGACTTATACGTCAACTTCATCGGACTGATTTACCTGTGCGTTGGTCTGTTTGTCGTTTTCAAGCAGGGCGGCCGCGCGCCATTCGTGCTGCACTTCGCGACGCTTTGCCTGGTCGCATTTGTTTTCCACTCTTACAGAGCTGCCGGTAGTTACCGGGATTTGGATCTGGCGATTGCCATTCTCGATAACGCAGCATTTATTTTGTTCGCGCCCATCTTTCTGCACTTCTGCGTGATCTATCCAGTTCGTCAGCACTTGTTTGACGAAAAGCGTTGGCGCAGTGTGTACCTCTATCTCCCGGCGCTGCTGTTGGTGGCAGTGAGCTCATTCATGTTCCTGCGCGGTGAGCTTGGCTTGCTTATCCCGGCGGTCAATCGGCTGTTTGATTACTCGCCGGAGTTTGCCGCACGTTTTTACCGAATTTCATTTGCTCACTTTTTGGTGGCGCTAGGGATTAGCGCGGCGATTCTGATTCGGCGCTTCATCGTCAGCAAGAACACCGTTGCGCGTCAGCAACTCAAGTGGGTTGTCTGGGGATCGGTGCTGGCCATCGTGCCCTTCTCGTTGCTTTACGGGATTGGTTTCGCGCTGGGCAGTGACGTCGCCACGCCCGTGCGTGATTTGTCGGTGGTGTCGCTCGTTTTGATTCCGCTCTCGTTCGGTTATTCAGTGGTTCGCTATCGGCTGATGGACGTCGAGCTGGTTGTGCGGCGGGCGGCCGTTTACGCGGCGACCACACTGGCGATCGCCATGGCAATCGGCGCGATAGTCTACGTGGCCGGGCTGTACGCCTTGAGCGGGGATGTCATTTCTTCCGGAGAAATCACGCTCCGGTTGATACTTTCCGTCGCCGCGATGGCGGCGATCGTAATGATCGCTGCGCCCGTGAAGAATTTTCTTCAGGAACAAGTCGACCGTCTTTTTTACGGCCGTCGCTACGATCTGCGAAACAGCTTGCTCGATTTTGGCCGCACAATTTCGGCCACCACGGCGCTTGACCCGCTCCTCGATTCACTGATCTCGCGGTTACGCGAAGTGATGAACGTCGAGCGAGTCGCGATCTTCATCGAAGACGATGTCGCGCCGTCAGGCTATCGAGTTGCGCGCAGTGCCGGTCTCGCGGATTTGACGACGCCGCCGGATTTTCGCGACATGATTCGCACGCGTTCGGCCGAAACCGGCGTGGTGCGTGCCGACGATCTCGAAATGCCGGCTGAGAGCGGCAGCTTCGTGCGGCGAACGCTTCACTACTACGTCCCGTGCGTAGTGCGCGGTCGCATGGTCGCAGTCATTGGACTCGGCCGATCCGCTGATGGCGCACTGCTTTCGTCCGAAGACGTCGAGATCCTGCGCACCGTTTCTGGTTACATCGCGGTCGCGATTGAGAATGCGCTCCTTTATCAGGAGCAACAACATCGCGCCGCGGAGCTGCAGCTTTTGAAGGAGTTCAACGAATCCATCGTCGAATCAATCAACGTGGGTTTGCTCGCGGTCGATCTGAACGGCAACATCACGCGCTTGAATTCGGCGATGGAAGACATCTTCGCGATTTCGCGCGATGAAGCGACGGGAAAGAATCTCGAAGATCTTTTCGTGGACGAATTCGCCGAGACTTTGCGCCAGGTGCTGGGACCTGATGGCTGGCGGCTGAACCAAACCCGACAGATTTATAAGTTACACACGCTTACTCGCGCCGGCCGGGCGATCGTTCTGAATATTGCGCTCGCGCCACTGTATGCGGACACCGAGGAGCAGACCGGCGCGCTCGTCGTCTTCGAAGACGTCACGCAGCGTTTGCAACTCGAAGAACAGCTTCAGCAACGCGAGAAGCTTTCCTCGATCGGCCTGCTTGCCGCGGGCGTGGCTCACGAAGTCAACACGCCGCTGACCGGCGTCTCTTCGTACACTCAGATGCTGCTCGGGATGCTGCCAGAAAACGATCCGAAGCATGCACTGCTCGAAAAGGTGCGGCGTCAAGCAGATCGTGCGACGGATATCGTCAACAACCTCTTGAATTTTTCGCGCACCGGCAGCGCCACCGAGTTCACGGCCATCAATGTGAACCGCGTACTGGATGACACGCTGCAGCTGCTCGAGCCGCAATTGCGCCGCAGCCAGATTCAGGTGGTTCGCGAGTACGGTGACGGACTGCCGGACATCCACGCCAACTCAGTAAAACTGCAACAAGTGTTTACGAATCTGATCCTGAATGCGCGCGATTCCATTTCGAATGGCGATGGCCGCATTACGCTCAAGACCGGCAACGGAGAAGAAGGCCACGTTGTGGTCGAGGTTGCGGACAATGGCGTAGGCATCGCCCCGGAGCACGTGGCTAAGATTTACGATCCGTTCTTCACGACCAAGGGCGTGGGCGGCGGTACCGGCCTGGGCCTCGCGGTAACTTACGGAATTGTGCAGGAGCATTCCGGCCACATCAGTGTCGCCAGCACGCCCGGACACGGCTCGACGTTCCGCATTACGCTTCCCACCAACGATCCGCGCACGCGCATGCAGGCCGCCGCGCTGTGATCGCGCTTAACTCCATTCATATAACCCTAAGTTCACTTTTCGATTCAGTTTCGGTGATAATCACCGACTGGCTGAGTTAGCTTTTCGACGACTGTTTACCGATGGCGAAAAAAGGTTCCATCCTCATCGTTGACGACGAGGAGATCATGCGTGACGTGCTTGAGACTCTGCTCTCGGCCGAAGGCTATCGCGTCGACTTAGCAAAGACCGGCGAAGAGGGCCTGGATGCTTACACCAGGCGTGCTTACGACGTCGTGCTGCTCGACGTGTCGATGCCGGGCATCGGCGGTCTGCGCGCCCTGGAAGAATTTCTGAAGATTGATGCGGAAGCCGTCGTCTTGATGATTACGGCGTACGCCACCTTCGACACGGCTATTGCGGCTTGGGAAAAAGGCGCGTTCGGCTGCATCCGCAAACCGTTCCAGAACGAACACATCACAGCGCAAGTCGCCGCCGGCATCAAGCGTCGTCGCAAAGAAGAAGAGCGCCGAACGCTCCGCCAGGCGATGAGCCGGGAAGTCGACCGCGGCGCAATCGTTGGCCGCTCTGATCTGATGCAGGAAGTCTTTCGGCTTGTCGAGCAAGTCGCTCCGGCGCGCTCGACGGTGCTCATCACCGGCGAGAGCGGCACCGGCAAGGAACTAATCGCAAAAGCAATTCACGAAGCAAGTCCGCGCGCCAGCCGATCGTTCGTCACCGTCAATAGCTCGAACATCCCTTCTGAACTTTTGGAATCAGAACTCTTCGGACACACACGCGGTGCGTTCACCGGCGCTGTCGCGGCAAAGAAAGGTTTGTTCGAAGTCGCTGACGGCGGTTCGATTTTTCTCGATGAGATCGGCGACATTCCGCCCGAAACCCAGGTGCGTTTGCTGCGCGTGATTCAGGAGAGGGAATTCACTCCGCTTGGTGATACGACGCCACGGCGCGTCGATGTGCGCATTATTGCGGCGACAAACATCGATTTGAAAGAGGCAGTGCGGCAGGGCCTCTTCCGCGAAGATCTCTACTATCGTCTGGCGGTCGTGCCGATCGAGCTACCGCCCTTACGCGATCGGCGGCAGGACATTTTGCCGCTGGCACAGCACTTCATCCGCAAGTACAACGAAGAAAACGGCCGGCAAGTTTCAGAGCACCTCAACCCTGACGTACTGTTACTGCTCGAAAACTATTCGTGGCCCGGAAACGTGCGCGAGCTCGAAAACACGATCGAGCGCGCGGTGGTGATTGCGCCGGACGAAGAGGTCACAAAGGAATGCTTGCGGCGCGAGATTGCGGATCCGCAGGCGGCGGCCGCCGTGGCGCGTGATGCTGCCGGCACATCCTCAGGCATCGACGTGACGCGGGGCGTGAACTTCTATGACGAAGTACGGCGCTTCGAAATTGATCTCATTCGGCGCGCCCTTGATCAGACCGGCGGTCATCAATCGCGCGCCGCGCGCCTGCTCGGCATGAATCCGACTACGCTCAACTCAAAGATCAAGACGTACAACATCAATTTACGACCGTAAGTTCTTCTCGTTGATTGCAAGCATCTTTGCGACTCGTCTTTAGGAAAAAACCTTTACACCCTGTGCGGTTTTGATTAGGCTTACCGCGTTTCCCTCGCACCTGCTAAACAACTGTGCAATCTCACCTCGAAAGGAGAAATTACGATGGTGGCCAAGAAGAAAGCCGCGAAGAAGGGTGGTAAGAAAGGCGGCGGCGGTGGAACCAAAAAGAAGTCCGGCAAGATGATGTTGAAGGGGAAGAAGAAGTTACCCGGTAGCGTGACTGGCGACGTTCCATAGCCGATGCATCAACGACCGGCGATGGGGAAGATTTCAGTTCTTAGTTTGAGCACATCGGGTCGCTCGAGATAGGTTCTGTAATTTTCGCCTCCGAGCAATTGCTCAAGTCGGTTCAGAGATTCAAGGGCCTGAGTTCCTAATTGGCGCGCCTTTTGGTCTTGGACAAGT
>JBKPPE010000555.1:0-3852 GCA_046733375.1 Acidobacteriota bacterium
CTGTTTCCGCGTGTAGTTCCTAAAAAACTTTTCATAGAGTTCACGACCCACGCTGTTGATCACAACATCTTCGGAGGTGCGAATCTGTTCGCGTGGCTCGGCCACCTTCTTAAAAAAGTCCGTCACTTCAAACGAGGTGAGATTGAGACCGTACAGGGTGTTGATGGTATCGAGATTAATCGGAATTGGGACAATTTGGCCGTCTACGCTGGCGCGCACGCGGTGTTGATATGGCCGCCACTCGGTGAAACGGGACAGATATTCAAACACTTCGCGCGAGTTAGTGTGAAAAATGTGCGGGCCGTATTTATGAACTAAAATGCCGTGCTCGTTGTAATGATCATACGCGTTTCCGCCGATGTGGGGGCGCCTGTCGCACAACAGCACTTTCTTGTTAGAGCCACGTGCCAGTCGCTCGGCCAAGACGCTGCCGGCGAATCCGGCGCCCACTATAAGATAGTCAAACATTTCAGGTTCCCTTCCTTGCTCTAAGTTCTTAGGCGGCTGCGTTCGTCGCGACCGCTGCCTGGTTCGCTGCACGTGAATAGCCCGCGCGTACGTTCTGCTTGCGCGCGCCGAGGATCGAGCGGTCAATTAAATCTGACATCCCCGCCCACGTCTGATTCCATGACGTTTGTGCCAGAAATTTATCGACTCGGTCGAGCCATTCCTTGCCCGTCCCTTCAGGTAGTAATGAGTCTTCGATCGCGGCAATGAATTCCTGCGGAGTGCCGGCGATGCGCACGAGATCCATCTCTCCGTACGGTCGAATCACATCGGTGATCGGCGTCGAGACGACAGGTTTTCCCGCCGCGAGATACTCCGGTGTCTTGGTCGGGCTGATATAGCGGGTCGATTCATTGATAGCAAACGGCAGCAGCGCGACGTCCCAGCCGGCAAGATACTTGGGCAGTTCTTCGTATGACTTCGCACCGAGGTAGTGAATGTTCAAACGCTGCGGCAACGACGCTGGATCAATCTTCGTGATCGGTCCCAGCATCACAAACTGCCAATTGGGCCGCGCGGCCGCCAGCGCATCGAGCAACTCTGTGTCGAAGCGCTCGTCAATCACACCAAAGAATCCAAGCCGCGGATGTGCAATCCGTTTCTGATCTTCAGGGTCCTCGCCGCGCGTACGAGCCCGCATGAAGTGGTCTCGATCGATGCTGCTCGGAAAGGCGTGCACCGACCGGTGCTTTTCCCGCTTCGCCTCGTAGAGACTTTGCCCGCCCGTAAAAACGACGTCGGCGCGTTTCAACAATTCAAGTTCATGGAACTTGAGCGCTTCGGGCGCGCCTTTGAATGCTGACAGCTCGTCCATGCAATCGTAGACAACGGCTAACGGCTTCAGTTGTCGCGTGAACTCCAACGCCATCGGCGTGTAGTACCAAAGGACGTAGTCACGAACCCCCTGTTCACTGAAGAATCTCGCGATCATGTCGGTCAGGACGGCCGTCTTTGCGACCTGGCTGGACAATCCGTCCGGCAGGTACGGGGTTACTACTTTCACGCCGGCGTCACGCTCGCGCACTTCCAGACGGACTGAGCCGTTGTCGGAGATCGGTTCTTCCACGTAGAAGACGCGACGGTCGGCCGCGGCGCGCTTCAGAAGATGCTGCGGCCGCTGATAGACCCAATCCCAGCGAAGATGCGAGAAGCAAACGAGATCAGGATTAGTGAGTTGCGCGCGATCAAGCATCGCGGCGTCAAGCCGTTCGGTCACCGCTTCCGAGATTGTCGCGGACGAAGAATATTGAGAGTAATTGGCCACAAACTTGTCCTCCATAAAAATTAATTCCTGCTTAACACACGGGCAGAATTAGACCACCGAAGGTCACGTTTCTTTTCCGCTATCCGACAGAAAGGGTGCAGCCCAAGGAGTGGCTGACTTATGCGCAGTTCACTACCGGTCATCGAGGAGCCGTGAGATTAGTGCGATATGGTGTCGTAACTGTCACTGAATGCTTCTCTCCTTCTGCTCACCGGGCGTCGCTTTGATTTCATACAGGGCGCGTCGCCTGCTCGTTTCTTTTCCGGTCGCGAAACTCGCTTCCTGATATGCGTGACGGATTTTAGCAATCGCAATACCAGATTGAACTAGCGAGTGTTCGACGGTGGCAAGCAACAAAATCCACGCAACGCTTCGTGTTGCGATCGGGTAAACGGTTTATAAAATTGCAAGACCAACTACAACGATGAAGTTCGTGCCTGGTTTGGCGCGCGAATTCCTAGTAACTGATTCGCAATGAAAATGTGGACGCTCAGCGGCTTGTCGTGGAAACAGATGGCCTCGCGCATTTGGCGCGAGATGAGTAATGACGACGTGTTCGGCGGTGCGGCGCAACTCGCCTATTACTTTTTGCTGGCGTTGTTTCCTTTGCTCATTTTCCTGACGTCAGCAATTGGGCTCATCGTCGGATCAGGGACCGGCATGCGTCACGCATTGTTCAATTATCTGGCGCGCGTGATGCCATCTTCAGCATTTCAGTTGCTGGATGCGACGATGACTGAAGTGATGACTGCGAGCAGCGCCGGGAAGCTTTCTTTTGGCTTACTCTTAGCGCTTTGGGCAGCTTCAAATGGCATGGGGGCAATCACCAGCGCGCTTAATCGCGCTTACGACTTGGAAGAAACACGCCCATGGTGGAAGCAGCGGATCGTCGCCGTCAGTCTCACGATTGGATTGTCTGTCCTAATTATGACGGCGTTGGGGTTAGTGATCGCAGGCAGTCACATCGCCGATTATTTAGCCGCGTATCATTGGTTGAGCTCGGCGACCGCAGTTACCTGGAAGATTCTGCAATGGCCGATCGCGCTTGCATTCATGCTGCTGTCCTTCGCGCTGATTTATTTCTTCGCTCCTGATTTTCGCGAACAGGATTGGAAATGGATTACGCCCGGCTCCGTGATCGGAGTTACGCTCTGGCTGCTGGCATCGTTTGCATTCAAGGGTTACCTGCACTTCTTCGATTCCTACAGCAAAACCTACGGCTCACTCGGCGCAGTGATTATCCTCATGCTATGGCTTTACCTCACGGGCTTGGCGGTTTTGATCGGCGGTGAGGTCAATTCAGAAATCGAGAATGTCGCCGCGCAAAAAGGCGCTCCCGATGCAAAGCCGAAAGGCGCGAAAACAACCAAAGCAAAGAAGCGGCAGTAAACATCGTCACCTCAGCGATGGTCAGTTCACCCTTCGCATGAGATTCCGCCGACAGTAAAACTATTTTGGTTTTTCTCCGTGTCTCTGTGCGTCCTCGGTGCCTCTGTGGTGAAAATACTTAAAACAAAACCTCACCACACAGACACAGAGCTTTTCACTGAGGCGCAGAGCGAAGGAAAAGGACACTACCCCCTTTTGCTTCAAGTCACTGGGTCAAGCGTTCCTTGGAAAACGGGAGAGCACCCACGCAGCCGAAAGCGCAACAACAAATGCCGGAAGCGCGGTAATTAACGGCCAAACTATCAGCGCAACTAGAAACTGCCACGTGGGCGCATGCGATGCAACCATTGCTGCGTGCACCGTCGCCGCTAGAGCGAGCAAGAAAGCCCCGAGCGCGACGGCCATCGCTGCGTGGACTGCTGTGGCGCGCGGCGATTTGCGAAACTTAAACTGCAGACAAACGATGTGTGCCGCGTACGGGACGCCGCAAGCGATCCACGCCGCGAGCCGCCACGCGAAGCGCATCTGAGTGGGTACAGATGGATCCAGGACGGCCGAACCGTAGCCGATGATGAAATACCAGGCCGCGAGAATCAGCGCCAAGATGCGCGGATTGCGACTAATTGCAAGCATCCTTCAGTGGGGCTCCCACACCTCGCGCATTCCCGGGGCTAAACCGCACTGATCATCAC
>JBKPPE010000556.1:0-4516 GCA_046733375.1 Acidobacteriota bacterium
TGCGACGTTTGTTGAAACTTCAGCCGGCGAAACCACTGCCTTCCAAAGCTTCGCCGTAAATCACCGCATGAAAATTGCCCTCCTGATGCTGAGCGGTGATCTGAACCGTGCCCTCGAAGAGTTGCAGCGGCGACATCGAGATTCGACAGTCGAGACGATCGGTCGGGAAACGTTTCAATCCGCTTCGCCCGCGCAACGCGTGCGAATCGTGCGCGCTCTGCATCCTGACGTTTTCGCGGTCGCCACCGAGCGGCTCATATGGCAGCGCGGGCAGGACGCATTTTTTCTGTTGGGCGCGTTGGCGGGCGCAGACATTTCGGTCATTTTCGATATGCATCGCGGCTGGCGAGAAGAAGTGAAGGCACGCGCCATCACACGCGCGCCGGCGCAGTTGGCGAAAGATTTGGCCGGAAGTAAATCGGCATTGCGACGCGCCGAGAGAGAGTTGCGTGAGCTTGAAGCGGCCGTCGCGCAAACGCAACCTACCGTAAAGCCGCGGCCCGAACAAAGTGAAAATCCGAGAATCATGTATCTGCGCTCGTCGCCCGGCCCCGGCACACAAGCGGGCGGCGCCGCGAGTCACGTCAAGGGTTTTGTGCAGGCCGCGCAAGAACTGGGCGCGCGTGTGTCGCTTATCAGCAATGACGAGATTGCCGGAATCGATCCTGCGAACTTCCCGATGAAGATCTTTTGGCCGACGCCCGTCGGTTCATCACGGGCCGCGTTCGACATCTCGAACAATTTACAGTTCAGCGAAGCCGCGGTTCGCGAAGTCGAAGCGCAGAACCCTGATTTTATCTATCAGCGTTACGCGCGTTTCAGTTGGGCAGGCGTGGCGGCCTCGCTGCGCACGAACCGGCCCTTGTTCCTTGAATACAACGGATCGGAAGTTTGGGTGGGGCGTCACTGGGATCGAGTAGACAAGTTGGATCTGCTTGCGCGTTACGAACGGCTAAACCTGAAAGCAGCAGCGCGTATCTTTGTCGTCTCGGAAG
Source organism: Acidobacteriota bacterium (assembly GCA_046733375.1). Lineage (GTDB taxonomy): Bacteria > Acidobacteriota > Blastocatellia > Pyrinomonadales > Pyrinomonadaceae > UBA11740. The sequence goes on from JBKPPE010000556.1 coordinate 996, forward strand.
TGGAACGGCGCAATCTTTTGGACGCAGGCGTGGACCCGGCAAAGATCGTTGTCAATCCGAACGGCGTCGACGCCGAACTGTTCAGGCCGCAGATTGGCGGTGAGGCCGTACGACGCGAACTCGGTATCACCTCCGACGAGATTCTCGTCGGCTTCGTCGGTACTTTTGGGCCATGGCACGGAGTGGAAGTGCTCGCCAAAGCGATCACGCAAATGCCACGCGAGGCAGCAATTCGTTTTTTATTGATTGGCAGTGGCGCGCTCCGGGGCCGCGTCGAAGAAATCTTGCGTGAAGGCGGCGCGCTTGATCGTGTCATCATGAAAGGCACCGTCGCACATGACGAAGTGCCGCGGCTGCTCGATGCTTGCGACGTGCTGGTCTCGCCACACGTACCACTCGACGCGGGCGCGGAATTTTTCGGATCACCCACGAAACTCTTCGAGTACATGGCGATGGGGAAAGGAATTGTCGCGAGCCGGCTCGGACAGATTGGCGAAGTGCTGGAGCACGAACAGAACGCCCTGCTCGTCGAACCGGGAAACGTCGAAGAGCTGAAAGACGCAATCGTGCAACTCAGCGCGTCAAAGGACCCGCGCGAAAGTTTAGGGGCGGCCGCGCGCGAAGCCGCAGTGGCGCAATTTACCTGGAAGCACAACGCGGAACGGGTGCTCGATGCGTATCGGACGCTGTGAAAACAACGTCGTCCCTCTGATTTAAATGACCAGATGAAGTACTCGCTGCGGATAACACGTTTCCTTAGCGAAAGTCTGCAGCCGCGTGAGATTTCTCCGCGCCGGCTAGTCGTAATGTGTGTTGTCGTTTTTGTGGTGGCGGTTAGTGTAAGGCTTCTTCACTGGCAGAACAGTTGGCTGACCATCGATTACACGATGAGCAGAACGGCAGCCGGGTACAAAAAAGAGGCGCAGTTCTTAAGCGACGGTGATCTGCATTCATTCATCCGCGGCCGGTCTGCGGAAGCCGATAGCAGTTTGCTGACTCATACTCCTGGTTATCCAATCTTTATCGCGTTTGTTAACGCTTTGACCGGCAATTCCAATGTAGTGTTGCGGCTGGTTCACATCGCGCTCGGCGCAACTGCAACAGTTCTGGTTCTGCTGATCGGCATCGAACTGTTGCCGTTTGGCGCGGCCATAGTGGCGGCGCTGTTTGCTGGGCTATCACCTCAGTTGTCTTACTACTCCTGCGTATTGCTGCCGGACTCGATTCTAGCCCTCCCGTTGCTGGCGGGAGTGTATCTGCTGCTACGTGCACGGAAGCGCCCAAAGGCATGGAGGATCATAGGGGCCGGAGTTTTTGCTGGCATAGCCTGTTGGCTCCGCGCAGACGTATTTTTATTAGCCCCATTTCTGTGTCTAATGATCCCGTTTCTTTTTCCGCGGAAAAAGATACTGCGCTACGTGGTGCTGGTCGTAACAGCGTCCGTGCTGACCATTAGTCCCATTACGATTCGGAACCTTGTTGTTTTCAAATCGTTCGTTCCCACGACGCTCGGCATGGGCACAAATCTGATCGAAGGCATCGCCGATTACGATCCGGGTAAAAACTTCGATTTGGAAAAATACGATCACGAGATCGCGCAGCGGGAAGCGGCTCTCTATAATCGGCCGGATTATGCCGAAGATCTTTATCGCTCCGATGGAGTTGGGCGTGAACGTTTGCGTGTAGCGCGCGCGCGCGCCGTTATCAGCGCGAATAAACTCTGGTTTGCGCAAATAATGGTCCGACGAGCAGGGCGAATGCTGGCCTATGAACAGGTACCAATTATTTCGACAGAACCGTCCATATCACATCCGCTTGATGTTAGTCGTGGAGAACTTACGTGGCACAGCGAATCGTCAGGCGTAAATGATTTCGCGACGGAACCCATTAACGTAGTGCAAAACTCCGATTACGTGCTGGGTGTGTCGCTCAAAGGCCGCGACGGTCGCACGTCGATTAAGGTTGTTCGGCCTGATACGAACAAGACGCTCGGTTCGGCGACCGTCCCCGATTCGCTCAATCCTTCCGCGGCGGGAACCGATAAGGTCGTGATGTTGCAAATTCCATTCGTTAACTCCAGCGCGAATCAAGTGAAGATTGTAATCGCGAAGCTGGATAATAACGCGATTGAAATCGGACCATTGGACTTGTATCGCTTAGGAGCCGCTTCTTATCTTTGGACGAGATACTTTCGGGTAGCCGTCAAACCATTGCAGAAGTTCTTTACGACGGAAAGAATGTTGCCACTGGCACTTGCGGGCGTCGTGCTGCTAGCTCTCGCGCGTCGCTTAGATGCTCTCAGCGTTATTCTGGCCATTCCGCTCTACTACGTCACCACGCATGCACCGATACATCTGGAATTACGATATGTTTTACCCCTGCAATATTTTTGGGCGCTCCTGGTGGCGACCTCTTTATATTTGATTTGGGTAGTAGGTTTGCAAGTGTTTCCAAGATCCAATTCGTCTGATCGCATCGCTCAATCGTGATCGCCCGGGAAAAACAGAAGGCGCGCGAGCAATGGACGCACGATCCCGCCGGCGCAGTTTACGGTCGCGCGCATGAGTTCGGCACGCGCGAGTTTTTCGATGAAGTCGAGCGGCATCGCTACCAAGAGTACGCGCCGTGGATGCCCGAAGTGATGGGGTTCAGCGGCTTTGCCGGAAAGCGACTACTTGAAGTTGGGTGCGGGATGGGCACTGACCTTTTGCAGTTCGCGCGCGGCGGCGCGAACGTAACTGGCGTCGATCTAACCCCGCGTTCGGTCGAAACTTCGCGGCATCATCTCAGGTTATATGGTCAGACTGGCGATTTCGCACTGACGGATGCTGAGAAGCTTCCTTTCGCAGACAAGAGTTTTGAGATTGTCTACTCCAACGGCGTGCTGCATCACACGCCTGACACTGCGGCCGCGATTTGCGAAATTCATCGCGTGTTGCGACCGGATGGCTTAGCGCGCGTGATGCTCTATCATCGCCACTCTTGGAATTACTGGGTTGAGATTATTTTGCATCGTGGATTGCTACGTGGGCAGCTGTTGCGCGGCCAAACCGCGGAAGACATCATGAGCCGTTACGTCGAGGTCAATAAGGGTGAAGGCCGGCCGCTGGTAAAAGTTTACAGCAAAGCGCAAGCGCGAAAACTGTTTTCGATGTTTCGCGAAACAAAGATTGAAATCGAGCAATTGACCAGAGGCGAGTTTTTCTTCAGCCGCTTAATTCCGGAGAGTGTCTTTCGTTATTTGCGCCGAAAGATTGGATGGAACGTAATTATCTCAGCGCGGAAATGATATGGAGTGCGCCGGCAGAGCGAAGCGACGACGGCGCTTTGGTTCGGCTTGTCTGTTAAATCACACAGCGACGATTTTCAACTTAGCGATCCAGAGCGCCGCCGCTACGACCACCCCAGCGCGGCTGCCGCGCTGGGGACCCCGGTTGCTCTGCCGACGCACTCCAAAAGAGTCGTCGTCTTGCTTTTCATCCTTGCACTTTCGTTCACGGTGCGATTCCTCACGGCGAATT
>JBKPPE010000557.1:0-4751 GCA_046733375.1 Acidobacteriota bacterium
GTTCACGCATCAGCATGTTCCAGAAATTGAACAGGAGCTGAAGTTAATCGGCGAGTGGAACCACGAACTCGTTTTCATGACGCATTCACTGCCGGTCGCGCGCGGCATTTTCGCCTCAATTTACTGCGAACTGAAAAACGAAATGTCCGCGGCTGACGCCCGGGCGCTGTACGAAGACTTCTATCGCGATTCGTTCTTCGTCAGATTGGTTGATGGGTCGCCAGACATCAACTGGGTGAAGACGACAAACTTCTGCGACATTGGATTCGCGTCGCGCGGTCGGCAACTGGTCGTATTCAGCGCCATCGACAATCTCGTAAAAGGCGCCGCCGGCCAGGCGGTGCAGAACATGAACCTGATGTTTGGGTTGGATGAGAAGACGGGTTTGATGCTGATCGGAACGAATCCCTGAAGGCAACTTTGAATGCCTCTTGGTTAGGAAGGGCCGTTTACGCCCGCTCTTTGTAAGAACAGCGGAGGCAAGCCTCTCTTCCCAACCTGAGAGTGTTTGTTTGTTGAGTGGTTGAAATGAAAGCTGCACTAGCGAAAACAGAAGAGCTCGAAGAGCAATATCAGCTCGCGACGTACAAAAAGATGCCGATCGTCGCTGAACGCGGCGAAGGTGTTTGGGTTTTCACGAGCGATGGTGAGCGTTATCTCGACCTCTACGGCGGACATGCGGTGGCCGGGACTGGGCATTGTCATCCGCATGTCGTAAATGCAATCAAGAAGCAGGCCGGCGAACTGCTCTTCTATTCGAATCTTGTTTATTCGAAAGCGCGTGCGGACGCAGCGCAGAAGTTGGTCTCGATCGCGCCTGACTCGCTGACGAAAGCGTTCTTCTGCAATTCAGGAACGGAAGCCAACGAGAACGCGATGCGCATGGCCCGCATGGCCACAGGTCGCGAGAACGTAATTACGTTCAGCGGTGGTTTCCATGGACGGACGGCCGATGCGATCAGTGCAACCTTTCTTGGCAAGTATCGCGAGATTGGCAAGCCGAACGTTCCCGGCCATCTGCAAGCTGAATTCGGTGACATCGAATCTGTGCGGACGATCGCTGACGAGTCTGTCGCGGCGATCATGCTCGAACCGATCCAATCAATGGCTGGCGTGCGAATGGCGGGTTCGGAGTTCTATGAGGCGCTGCGCGAACTTTGCGACGAGCGCGGCATCGTTCTGATTTACGACGAGGTGCAGACTGGCGTCGGCCGCACAGGCGAATGGTTTTTTGCCGGAAATGAAGCAGGTGACGGCGTTGTGCCCGACATAATTTCGTTGGCAAAGGCTTTGGGAAGCGGCATTCCGGTGGGCGCCTGTCTGGTGACCGAGAAGATTGCGTCGCACATCAAAGAGAACGATCTCGGGACGACATTTGGCGGTGGCATGATCGCGATGGCCGCAGTGACGGCGACGCTCGAAGCGATTGAAGAAGACTCAATGCTCGCGAATGTGCGTGCCGTTGAAGCTTACTTGCGTGAGCGTCTGCGAGAGATCGAGCAGGTTGTGAAGGTTCGTGGTCGAGGATTTCTTCTCGGACTTGAGTTCGCAGACACAGCGAAACAGATTCACGAAGCGTTGCTTGAAAAGCACATCATCACCGGCACTTCGAGCGACCCGAATGTACTGCGGCTGCTGCCACCGCTCTCTCTCACCGAGGCGGATGCTGACCTGTTTGTCAACGGGTTGGCTGAGGTGATGCGAGACTGAGATGCAATTCGCCTGGTATGACTTCGCGGGAAACATCGGCGTCGGGCTAATGGTGCTCGGCTACTTGCTGCTGCAAGCCGAGAAGATCCGGAGCAGCGACCTCACTTATTCACTGGTGAACGGCATCGGCGCGCTGCTCGTCGTAATTTCGCTACTCTACCGATTCAATCTTTCAGCATTTCTCGTCGAAGCGTTTTGGTTTTTGATCAGCGTCTACGGCCTCATCAAGTTTGCCGTCCGACCGCGCGCAAAGGAGAGCCGCTGAACGCGATGCCGCGTGATTTTCTCAAGACGAGCGATTGGTCTGTGTCGCAACTCGGCGAACTAATCGATTCTGCCATGCGCTTAAAAAAGGGCGGAGACTCGTCGAAGCCGCTCGCGGGCCGTTCCGTAGCGTTGGTCTTTTTCAATCCGAGTCTACGCACGCGCGCCTCGATGCAGGTCGGAATCTATGAACTCGGCGGAAACGCAGTTGTGCTCGAGCCGGGCGGAACGACTTGGACGCTGGAGCATCGTGACGGCGTCGTGATGGATTCGGATAAGACGGAGCACATTGCAGAGTTTGTGCGCGTTCTTGGCCGCTACTGTGTCGCGATAGGAGTGCGCACATTCGCCGCATTGAAAGATTGGGAAGCCGAACGTCTCGATCCAATCCTGAACGCGTTTGCGAAATATTCTGAAGTGCCCATCATCAATCTCGAATCGGCGATGCACCATCCGTGTCAGGCGATGGCCGACATGATGACGATTCGCGAGAAGCTTGGTGCCGGTCGCAAGAAAGTCCTGTTGACTTGGGCATGGCATCCGAAGCCTCTGCCGATGGCCGTGCCGAACAGTTTCGCTCTCGCGGCGGCGCACATGGGTCATGAGCTTGTGATTGCTCATCCGCACGGGTACGAACTGGATGCGGAGCTGATGGACCAGATCCGGAGGCAAGCAGGAGGCAGGATTACGATTTCAAACGACATCGGGGAAGCCTTTGATGGCGTGCAGGTTGTTTATGCGAAGAGTTGGGGAGCGAAGCAGTTCTACGGTGCGCCCGAGAAAGACATCGCGGAGCGCGCGCAGTATCGTGACGAATGGATTGTCGACGAACAGAAAATGGCGCGTACAAATAACGCGGTTTTCATGCACTGCCTTCCGGTGAGAAGGAATGTGATTGTGACGGACGCCGTCATTGATTCCACGTCGTCGGTTGTCATTGACGAAGCGGAGAATCGATTGCACGTGCAAAAATCGATTCTGGCGCATTTGCTTGGAAAGGAAGATCAGGCGCGGATTAGCTCAGATTAACGCGGGTTCAATCGTTTTTCTCAATTCTTTTCCGCGAGTACCGCGTAAATCCGCGGCCAAAAACCATGACCGACACCAGCGAAGTTGGAAGCCAATTAAGGTTGGACTTACTCCGCGAAGCCCTGCCTTACATTCAGCGCTTCAAAGGGAAGACCTTTGTCGTGAAGTTCTCAGGCAAAGTCACTGAGGATCATGAACGTCTGATTTCACTGTGCGAAGAGCTGGCTTTGATTCATCAAGTGGGCATTCGTGTTTGCGTAATTCACGGAGGAGGCAAGCAACTCAGCGAGTTGGCGCGGAAGATGGGTGTCGAACAGACGATCATCGAAGGCCGGCGCGTCACTGACGACGATACGCTGGAGATGGCGAAGATGATTTTTGCCGGCAAAATCAACACGGACATTCTCGCGGCGCTGCGACATCGCGGAATTCATGCCGTCGGGTTATCAGGAGTCGACGGCAACATTGTCCATGCGGAGCGGCGTCCGCCGAGGGAGGTCGTCGATCGCCAGACCGGCGAGAGCACGGAAGTCGACTTCGGTCACGTCGGCGACATTATCGAAATCGATTCGAGCTTGCTTACGGTCCTGCTTGATCACGGTTACCTGCCAGTAATCTCTTCGCTGGGCGCGGACGCGGAAGGCAAAGTCTTCAACATCAACGCGGACACGATTGCTTCGGAGATTGCCGTGCAGTTGCAAGCCGAAAAGCTCGTGTTGCTGTCGGATGTCGATGGGATCTACCTGAGTTCAGGAGAGGCGGACACAAAATTGTCGCGACTGACGGCGGCAGAGGCAAAAAAGCTAATAGACGGTGGCACCGCGACCGGAGGAATGATTCCGAAGCTGCAGGGCATCATCGACACCCTCACGCGCGGTGTCGGGAGCGCCCACATCATCAACGGCAATGCCCGGAATTCGCTACTGGCGGAAGTCTTCACGGATGAAGGGACAGGAACGATGATTGCGGCATAGTGGCACAGACTTCAGTCTGTGTTTCGCAGCTGATGCACATTGGTCACAGACTGAAGTCTGTGCCACTCAAACAACTCGCTCAAACACAACAATCTTGTTCTTGAAGTCGAAGGTCATCACAACGTCCTGAAAGAACGCATTGCCAATGCTGACTTGCCACGGCCGGTTATCGTGTCCGGTTTTTGGCGGGAAGAAACTTGCCTGCACGCCCTCGGCGGAGTAGCGACCCATCCTAATGGACTTTAAGATTCCATTCTTTCGCTCGTACTGACCGTTGTAACCGACGGAAGTTTCAGTCTTGCCTTCAGCGGTATCGTCCTCCAAACCGAGGAGCGCAACTGCTTCAGGTGTGAGTGAAAAACTGCCGCTCGAGCCTGTGTCGAGCGTTGCGCGCATCTTTTCGTTATTCACGAAGACTGAATCGACAATGACATCCCCCTCCTCGCGACGAAAATTCATCGCAATCGTGTTTACGGTGTTGGGCGCCAACTGAATTCGCGGATACGGGGACTCAGCAAAGAAACGCAGCTTCAGATTGCCATAATCGATTTGGAGGATGCGGTCTTTGAGGAAGCTGTAGCCCAGCACGCCGGCAATCGGCCGCTCGATGCGTGCCGAGATTTTCGACATGTCGATGGTCGCCGCGGCAACTTGTTTCGCCGTCACGCTTCCCAGTTCAACGGTCGGGAACATCGTGGGGAATGTGGTATTGACTTCGGTGCCTGCCCCCGAGGCGGGTGCGCCGCTTGAGCCAATCGAAAGCCCCAATTCGCG
>JBKPPE010000558.1:0-4785 GCA_046733375.1 Acidobacteriota bacterium
CGCCATTTGCGATCGGCAAAGCACCGCGCGCCAAACGCACTTGCATTGCTGGATAATCTAAGGTCAGCAAGTAATCAGTAAACAAAGCGAACCCGAGAATGCCATCGACGTCAGGATAGTCTTTGGTGATGCGCTGCGGACGCACGACGGCGGTGACGTTCCGAAACTCTACTGTTCCGATCGTAAGCGACCCGATCGTGGCGGTGGCCACCTCTCGATCATTTTGGCCGGAAGGATCACCGTTGATTGCTCTGCCGCTCAAAAGAAGTTTCAATCGTTCGGCGACCGACGGATCGATGTCTGCCTGCATTCCCGCGCCGGTGTCGATCATGAAGAAGAATGGTCCCTGGCCGTTCAGCTTCACTTCAACCACGGGCATCGGTCCGCGCATCTGTAGCGGCGCGGTGGCGACATTCGTGTCCTGCGCCACGGCCGAACAGGCGAAAAGAAAAAGCAGGAATATTGAGACGATAGCGGCTCTCACGTTTGTAGCGGTGGTTCGCGAACCTTCGTTATCTGAAGTAAATGAGGAATGGGGAGGAGATTATAGCAAGCCGCCGGACGTTTGTGCTTGCCTATATCGCTCGAAGGAAGACGACGATGTTCAAAGGCGAGACTGACTCAATTTGTCGCGGCTTTTGTTGCCTGCCAACTGACGACCTGCCATTTGCCTTTGCGCTTCAAGAAAGTGCCCGTATTTAGATAGTTCGCTACCTCAGTCTTGCCATCCTTTTCAGTCGTCGCCACCAGGCGAAAGGCCACGATGGCCGTGTTGCCGTACTGCTGAATGCGAACATCTTCGGCGGTGTAGGCGGTCTTGGCGTCACCCGGCTTCGGGGCCGGCGCTGAACGCACGTCCTTCATGATCTCGGCCTTGCCGCGCCGCCGTCCGCTGGAGCCGGTGTAAATGACATCTTCAGCCCAGAAGCGATCATGCATCGCGGCGTCATTGTGCGATGCGCCCGCGAGGAACTCGTTCAAGAGCTTGGTCAGTTCGGCCGCCGCCGGGGCGGTCTGCGCCTGAGCAGCAATTGCGAAACCGAAAACCAGAAGTGCAGAAAAGAAGAATCGTTTCATGTTATGTCCTCAGTGGCCTATGCGTCTTCCAGCAGCTTTCCGCCGAATATCTTTTGTCCCGCCATGCTCGTGTAACAAGCGAAGGCTGCGAGCGCCACGCACAAGGCCGCCGCGATCACAAAATCAATTGCATACCAGGCGCTGAGTTCAGATGTGATCGGATAGAAGACCGATAAGTGTGCGAAAAACAGCGCCGCCGACAATGCTAACAGACCATACCGGTACAGCAGGAAAATCAACACCAACCCCATCAACGCCGCAGAAACCAAACTCGCTGGACCTCCCTCGGTGACAAGAGTTCCAAACAAAGTCGTCAACAGCAGAACGACTGTCAGCGCGACCCACTCTCTTCGCAGGATGATCACCGCCAGCAATAACAGGAAGAACATGATCAGCGACAGGAACAGGGCGGCACTCATCTGAGAAGTTAACCGCTCAAAAAAGTGCGCGCCAACGCGAGTAGTCGCGGGACTGTCGATCAACTCAAAAGGGATCCGCAGCAAGCGCAAAACTGCGGGCTTCGACAGCAGCAGGAGGTTAAGCAGACTTCCGCTGGCGGCGCCAATCAGAATGTCGCGGCCGACGAGCGGATCGCGGAACTCTCCTCTCAGCAATCTGCTCCACGAAATGATTCGATGCGGCCAGCGGCGTCGCAGAAATGGCTCGAGCGCGATGTACAGCAGCCATAAATAGAATCCCGTGAAAACGGCAATCGACAGATAGCCCAGCATGTGGAAGAACTCGCCTTCAACCGTTCCGGGGTGGTGCGTCGCGAAGAGCCACTCAAGCATGCGCACGATGAAATATACAAAACCCACACGCAGCGCTCCTTGAATATCACCGCGACCCAAACGCAGGTTGTGACGCGCAATCAAAGCACTACCAATCAACGCAATCATAAAAACCGCGATGGTGGAAACCATAAAGACCTGCTCAATGCGGGTTTGCGGCGTTTGCTCTTGCCGAAGCGGCACGTCCCACGGATACGTCGTTTCGAAGTAAACCGGCTTGCCGTGGAAAGCCGCTGCTTCCACGTGCACCTTTTGTGCGGGCTGCAAAGGATCAGCACCGTCCCAGGCTGCGCGCTCGTCATACGCATGCAAGGGAATCCAGGTCGATGGCACTTTCTGAAAATTAGCGATGTCCAAACCTGCTTCGCGAAATGGTGCGGCCCAGTCGGCCGGATTCGGCGCCGAGTTTGCTGACTCTCTTTGCGGCGGGACGTGCACAAACCAATGCAAGTGCCCGTCGCTGTCGAGATAGATCATCGTCATCCCCGAAACATCCAAGGGCGGAGCATCGGGGGTGACAACGCCCTCGCCAGTCTCGAGATACCGAGGACTTTCGCGATACCAAAAACGGTAAGGGCCGGGCTTTTCGGTTCGCAGCTTATCCCAGCGATTAACTGAATTGTCGTGGGACGCGAAATAGTTGAGGTAATCGCGTTTGATAACGAAGCCATCGGCGCTGTCGATCATGGGCTCGTTGTAGCCAAGGCGCGCAATCATTTCGTGTGCGCGGGCGCGCAAAACTTCCGGCGATTGATTGAGCGGAGCCAACCGATAGAGAAGTCCAAACTTCGTAATCCAGCAGGATGCGATTAGCAACACCACAAACGCGCCGAGAAGACCCAGCGCCATCGCGGGTCTTAGAATTCCTTCAGTCGGCGCGGCAGCCACCATTTCCGGCGAAGGCGTCTCGCCGGCGGCGAGTGCTGCCGCCAAAGGATCGCCACCAGGCAATGCCGCCGCGACTTGCAATGCCGACGCCGGTCGGTCACTTGGATTTTTTTGCAGGCACCGATCGATGACTTTCTCGATCGTGGGATCCAAATCCTTTACCAGCGACGTGAGAGTCGGCGGTGTCGTATCGCTGCGCCGCAGCTTGATCATCTCCTGGAGCGAAGGCGCTTCGAACGCGCGTTTGCCGGTGAACAATTCATACAGCACCAGGCCAAGCGAATAAATATCGCTTTGAATCGTTTGCTCGTGGCCTTCGATCTGTTCCGGCGACATGTATGCGGGCGTGCCCGCGCGCACTTCTTCGTCCGCAAATTCACCCGTCAAACCAGCGAGACCAAAATCGAGAATGCGGGCATTCCCGTCAGCGTCGATCATGATGTTCGCGGGTTTAAGATCGCGATGGAGAAATCCAATGTCATGCGCGGCGGCGAGCCCGGCGCAAATTTGGCGCGCAAGCTGAAGTGCTTTGTCCTGCGGCAGGCGACCAATCCGGCGCAGCAGCGAAGAAAGTTCTTCACCCTTGATGTACTCCATCGACAGGAAATGGCGGCCGTCAACGTCGCCGATATCGTAGACGCGACAAACATTTTTGTGAGACACCTGACGCGCCACGCGCACTTCACGATGAAAGCGCGCGAGGGCCGCCGAGTCGTTGAGCAGATGGTCGGGCAGAAATTTTAGCGCGACGGGATGTGCGAGTTTCAGATCGTCGGCGCGATAGACTTCGCCCATGCCGCCTCTGCCGAGGAGGCCAACGATGCGATAGCGCTCCGCCAGGATGGCGCCCGGTACATAACGCGCGTCATCGATTGAATCGAGAGACGCCAACGATCGTTTGTCGGCAGATTTCGCTGATGAGGTTGGTTTATCAAGTCGCTGTGTCGCCTCATCAAAGGAAAAACCGCACGACGAGCAAGCAGTGGCTGCGGACGAGAGTTCAGCTTGGCAGCGAGGGCAAGTCACGGCGGCGGATTGTAGCACCGAATCGGGACGGTGACCCGACCTGAGGCATTGTTGGTTGTGCCCTAAGACATTCTCTCGGTGTCTCCGTGTGAACTCCGTGACTCTGTGGTGAAATACCGCGGAAAAATCTCACCACAGAGGCACTGAGACTTCACCGAGACACAGAGAATGTAAATGGGAAACCCACTTTAACGGATGGCAGAATCAGCTGTCCGCGCAGACTCACGCAAGTAAAGAAACAACGGCAGTCCCAGCGAAACGCCGACGACTAAACTCGCGACTATCGGCGCCCACAGATTTTTCACGCGCGCTCGGCGACCTTCAAAATACACGAACAGCCAAAGACAGATGGTCGCGACGATGACATCGACGCCAAAGAAGCTGCTGATCGAGTTCGCGAAGAGTTGCTCGACGGCTATGCGGAGATTCAAACCGTGCTCGCGCAGAAACTGAAAGAAGAATGAAAGAGGCAGGATTGTCCCTGCCACGCAAAGCAGCAGATAGAGGATTTTGGGCTTCATTGATAAATACCTCGGGAGCGCCACAGGCGCGGGATGTAATAGCCTGGGCCATCGGCCCCGGAAAACGCCCCCAGAATACATCGAGCCGCAACGCGGCGAAATAATTTGGGTAGTGGACGGACCGAGGGATGCCTGTCAGAACCGAGGCGGTATCCGACCGGATATGAGGACAACATCCTCCACCTATTCGGGAATGGTAAAACTTCGGTTGGGTTCGAAGATTATGCGCCGTCGCCGGTCATCATAGATAACTGTAAAGCGCCGCAGAAACTTCGTACCGACAAGTCCCGCGATTCTCGGATTGCGGAGCGATCCACGCGTGGATTGAGCGAAACCAATGACAGGTTTCGATAACTGCAAGCGGCCAATATGAATACTCTCGCCGCGGGCATAACTGATTGTGTGAGCACCACCAATTGCCGCAAGTGTTTTCGTCTCCAAAATCGGAATCGAATCGAGCAGTTTGTGGGATTCCACAAATG
>JBKPPE010000559.1:0-4955 GCA_046733375.1 Acidobacteriota bacterium
GGAAGAGTCGATGCGCACGAACCTCCGCCGGAGATGGCGCGCACGTGACTCGGTCGAGCAACAGTGAAACAAGATCGTAAGTTGCCGGACCCATGCGCGCATCCTGATGATCGATGACGCGAATTTTGTGTCGCTTATCCAGAATCAAATTGAAAGAGTGGTAATCTCGATGACACAGCACCCGCGGACGGGCGGCCAAATCCGCCGCGATGTCATTCAGTTCTACTTTGAGTTCCGCTGCCTGGCCGTGGGTCAGCGTTTCCTTTCGATAACTGCCAAAGTAATGCTCGAAAAAGAAATTCAACTCCCAACCAAGCTTCGCTTCGTCGAACGCTAGACGACTCGCAAGCGAATCACGCTCGATTGCTTTCGCCGTGGCCGCCTGGATGCGCGCAATGATTTCGATTGCCTGCTCCATCAGCGCTTCGCGCTCGTCTTCCGAGGCATCCTCGAAAACCTTGCACAACTGATTGTCGCCCAGATCTTCCTGCACGATGACGCCGAGATTGCCGTCAACATCGTAGATCTCGGGCACGGGTAGTTTGCATTCAAGGAAGAGCCGCGTCACATCAAGGTACGGTTGGACCGTCTCATCGAAGGCTTCTGGGTAAACGGCGGCCACTGCGGTTCCGCGTTTCCATGGCACGCGAAAGTAGACGCGCGTTGACGCATCGGGCGTAAGCGCGTCAACGGGACGATTTGAATACCCGTGCCGCGCAAGATAATCTTCGAGCCGTTTTTGGGGGCTCTCAGCGAATGTGCTTGTGGCTGTGATCACCGAACTCATGCAGCGGCAGTCAGAACCCGGAGATGCCGGGACAGCGGGCGCTTGATAACTTCACATTACAATCAGGCGCGATCTAGCGGGGGATTCTGACGTAAGCGAATCTTATCATTGCGATAAAGACACGACAAATTTGTCGTCGTGTTGATAACCCTTCATCGCTTTTGCTGGGGGAGTCTTACCGGCAACCAATTCGGCGCGGACGATCACAGCGCCTTGCACAACTTGATTTGAGCGCACCCGCACACGGTCACCAAGTACAGCGTGGGACACTCTTGCGCCAGATTCGACGGTCACGTTGTTCCATAAAACGGCGGCACGGACTTCACCAACGTCTTCGATTTCACTTTCGGCGCCGACAAAAACGTCACGGCCTTGCAGTTCCATCAATGCCAGACTGATGTCGAGATATCTTTGCAGTGTCGAGAGCTCATACCACATTCCTGCGCCGACGTGCGCCGCGATTCGCTCTCCCGCGGCCATTGCCTTTGGATAAACATCGATTACAGAGTCGGAAAAAACACCGCGCGGGATGTATTCAAAAATCCGCGGCTCGAGAATATGAATTCCGGTGAACATCAATGGGGCCTCTCCCGCGTCATGAGGCGAAGGCATGCCCGCGAATCGAGAGACCAATCCCTTATTTGTCTCGACCGCGCTGAAACGTTCGCGATTCGCGTTTTCCATCAAGACGAGTGTCGCCAGCGCGTTCGTTTCCCGATGAGTCTCAAACGCCGCGCGCAAATCAATGTCGGTGATGATCTTTCCGTTGACGACGACGAACGTATCGTCTTCGAAATGTTCTCTCGCGTTATCCAGTCCGCCGCTGGTTCCCAGTATCACGGGCTCGAAGACATATTCGAGATGCAGTCCGAAGCGGCTGCCGTCGCCGAGTGCTGCGCGCACAGACTCAGGCGCGTGATGCAGATTAACAATTGCTTCAGCCACCCCGTTCTGTGAGAGGTACTCGGCGACGTAACCGACCAAAGGCTTTCCCAACACTGGAAGGGCCGGCTTTCCTCGGTCGGCAGTCAGGGGCCAAAGGCGCTCACCGTAACCGGCGGCAAGTATCATCGCTTTCATGCGCGCCACATTCTAGCAGCATTGACGCGTTCGAATACTTTCGGTTGAATGATTGTGACGGGTAGCGTAAAGTAACGCGCCATTGATTCTTTCGTGATTCGCCTTCATCAATGCCTAACAATCATCTTCTGGAACTTCCGTTCGAACAACAGATCGGCCAATTCTTCGTTATCGGTTTGCCTGGGACTGAGGTAGACGAAGAAACGCGCAAGCTGATCGAAGAAGTAAAGCCCGGCGGCATCATCATCTTTGGCCGCAACGTCGAATCCGCCGAACAACTTCGCAAATTGCTGGACGACGCGCGCGAGCTGATTCCAACCGAACCGTTGGTTGCGATCGATCAGGAGGGTGGTCTCGTGGATCGTCTGCGACAGATTTTTCCGCCGATGCCTTCCGCGCGCGCAATTCGTCAGCACGGCGACCTTGCCGGCGCGCGGCGGCTTGGCCGAGTCACCGGCGAGCTATTGCGTATGCTCGGTTTCAATCTGAACTTCGCGCCGGTGATGTCGATCATCACCGAGGCGCGCAGCAAGCTGACGAACGGTCTCTATTCCCGTTCGTATGGCCGTTCGCCGGGCGAAGTGCTCGGGTACACAACAGTTTACATGCGCGGTTTGCAGGGTACGGGTTGCCTCGGCTGTTTGAAACACTTTCCCGGGATTGGCGCCGGGGAAATCGATTCGCACATTGAGATGCCGCTGGTGCCACTGACGAAGGATGATCTGATGGCGCAGGACCTCGCCCCCTACATCGAGCTCTTCCAGCGGGCCGACGATCGAGTGCGCGTGGTGATGGTCAGCCATGGCGGGTTTCCAAATATCGATATCAAGAAAGGCACGACGAGCGGACTGGTGACACCCGCCTCAATCAATCCACACATTGTGACAACGCTGCTACGAGAGGAATTGGGATTCAAACACCTTGTCGTTACCGACGATTTGGAGATGGGTGCGATCGCCAAGCATTTTGAGATCGAAGATGCCTCTATCCGCGCATTCGAAGCCGGCGAGGACATGCTTTTGATTTGCGCCACGCCTGAGACGATTCGACGTGGCTATCACGCTCTGCTTGAGGCGGCGCGCGCGGGAAAAATCACGGAGAAGCGCATGCAAGCATCCCTGAAGCGAATCTCTGCGGCGAAGGCCTTGACTCAACCGCCCCTCCCGTTGGAGATAGACGAATACAATCGGCTGGCAGACGAGATTCGCGAACTCAACATCACGTTGGAGTATCGGTATCCGGGAGAATCGCATGTTAGTTAAGACCGCGCGGCTTAGGAAAGCCCGAATTGCTCCGGTTCTCGCTTTTGTTCTGGTTCTCGGATTGGCCACGATTCCACTGGGTTGCCGCCGGCGCACCGTACAAATGCGGTTCGCAAAGCCACTGGTATTTCGTATTTCAGGCAGCAGTAGTTCAGCGAGACAGTACGCGGGCGTCATTCAGAACTATTTGCAAGCGGTCGGAATTCCCGTGGACATTCAACCCTCTGAACTGACGACGATGCTTGACCAGTTACGTTACGGTCAGTTTCAGATGGCGTACGGACAGTGGGTAGGTGGTAATCAAGATCCGATCTTTTATCGTGACCTGTTCGCCACTTCTGAAATCCCGACGCAGACGCGCGCCGCTCGAAATCGTAGCCGGTACTCAAACCCGGAACTCGACGCGATCCTCGAAGAGGCGGCAAACACTTATGACCATGCGACGTCAGCACCGCTTTACGCGCGCGCGCAAGAAATTATCAGCCACGACGTTCCTGTCTTCCCGCTTTGGTATCAGGCGAATATGGTTATCGCGAAAAAGGGCGTCGAAAATATTCACGTAGACGCCAGTGGCGATTGGGGCTTTGTTAAGAATGTGACTTCGAACAGTCCGAACATGGTGATTGCGCTTTCAGACACTTTGAAGACCATCGATCCTATCGGGTCGCCTTCGGTTGATGCGGCGAGTGAACGCGTGCGCGCTTTGATGTTCAATTCGTTGGTTAAGAAGGACGAAAAGTTTGATTATGTGCCGGAGCTTGCTTCCAATATTCAGCGCTCTGACGACGGCCTGACTTTTACATTCACGCTGCGCGACGGCGTTAAGTTCCAGGATGGCCGCCCGTTTACCTCCGCTGATGCAAAGTACACGCTCGAAACCCTGCTGGCGAACACCTTTGCAAAGTCTGCAAGCTTCTTCGAAGGCGCCGGCGCCGCTCGAAAGGCCTACGTGAAGAGCGTCGACGCGCCGGATGCGCACACGTTAATAATTCGTTTGAACAGCCCTTGGACGGGCTTGCTATCCAACCTCGTTGCGATTCCGATTATTCCCAAAGACAGCTATGCGTCGCAAAAGACGCATCCGTTGGGAACCGGGCCTTTCAAGTTTGTAAATTACGACAGCGTTCAGCAAGTTGTGGATCTTGAAGCCAATCCCAATTATTGGGACGGACCGGCCAAATTCTCTTCGCTGCGCGTGCGAGTGATAAGCGACGCCAATGCGATGCAAGCTGAACTACAAAGCGGCCGCGTTGATATTGCACCCTTGCCGACCAGCCTATCGCCCGACTCCATCAAGGCGCTTTCGTCGAACCCGAATCTCACGGTGCAACAATTTGAAGGGTCCAATTTGAATCTCTTGACCTTCAATACGAAAGAGCCGCCGCTCGACAACGTGAAAGTGAGACAGGCCATCGCTTACGCGATTGATCGCGAGCGCATGATCAGCGGACTACTTCAGGGGCAGGGAAAAATCGCCCATTCGATTCTGCCCGAATCGTCGTGGGCGTCTACGCCGGGACAGACTTACCATTACGATCCTACGATGGCGAACAAGCTGCTGGATGAGGCCGGATTTAAACCGTCTGGACAGTGAATAGGTGTGGCGGCATCAGGCAAGTTCAAGGTAAGAGTTCATTACTTGCTGTAGTTTCGTCTGGCCGTCATTTGAGACGCCGACGAATTCAACGCCCACGCCAGTCGGCGGCGCACCTTGCATCACACGCAGTTGGTACCTGACGGCGCCTCTGAGACTAATCACTCCTGAACCTTCCGAACTCAACCGCAAATAAATTTCGTCGCCGCGATTGAGGTCACGTTTCGTGGCG
>JBKPPE010000560.1:0-10494 GCA_046733375.1 Acidobacteriota bacterium
GATCCGAGTGGGTGGCACGTGAACATTCCCACCTACCGCAAGGTTAGCTACGCGGGAATGTTTCCCGGAGTCGATCGTGTTTATTACGGCAATAGGAGTCAGCTTGAATACGACTTTATTCTGGCTCCCGGCGCGAACATCAGGTCAATTAGGTTTGAGGTTGATGGCGCGGAAAAGATAAACGTCAACGACGAAGGTGATCTGTGCCTTGTGACCAAACAAGGTGACGTTCAAATTCACAAACCACAGATTTACCAGCTTAATAAATCCGGTGCTCGCGACTACATTGACGGTCGCTACATATTAATCGGCAGGCAGATTGGATTTCAGGTCGCCGCGTTCGACCATCGCAAAGCCCTGGTAATCGACCCCGTGTTGTCATATTCAACCCTACTGGGAACCGGTGGCAGCGAGTACGGCAATGGCATCGCCGTTGACTCTCAGGGCAACGCCTACATTACAGGAGTTACAAACGCGGGCAACTTTCCAACTACTGCTGGCGCGTTTCAAACGACAGGCAATTTTGGCGGAGCTTTCGTCAGCAAGCTGGATGCAACAGGTAGCAACTTAATTTACTCAACATATCTTTCCGGCTCTTCAGGAAATGGCTCGACGTTCGGTACTGGAATAGCGGTCGATGGAACGGGAAACGCGTACGTGGCGGGCTACACGTCATCGGCCGACTTTCCGACCTTGAACGCTTTGCGCGGAGGCCGAAACAATCTTCTGATTACGACCGACAGCGGCGCCAATTGGGCTGCGAGCAACGTCGGAACTGCAAACAGAGCGATTCAAGCGCTGGCGATTGATAAGAATTCACCGGCAACGATCTACGCGGGCACGGGATTCAGTGGTGGTGGAATCTTCAAAAGCACTGACGGTGGCGCCACCTGGACGGCGTTGAATACAGGACTGCTAAACCCTCAGTGCCCGGCAATCGTCATTGATCCGACTTCATCGAACATTATTTATGCGGCTTTGATTCCTCAAGACTTTGGTTCGGCGGGCGGCGTCTACAAGAGCGTCAATGGCGGCAATACATGGACGTCGGTCAGCACCGGACTGGGCAGCACGCAGGTTACCGCGTTGGCAATCGACCCGCAGAATCCCTCGACATTATATGCGGGCAGCAGCTTTTCTCTTATGAAGACTACCAACGGAGGTGCGTCCTGGTTCAGTTCAAGCAACGGATTAAACTTCGGAGGCTTTACTGCGATCGTCGTCGATCCCGTGACAACTTCGACGATTTATGCGACTGCGGGCGGAGGCGGCGTGTTCAAGACAACCAATGCTGCTGCCAACTGGAGTCAGGTCAACAACGGCCTGACCAGCACAACCGTCCGGGCGCTGGTCATGGATCCAACCGCTACGGCCACGCTCTACGCGGGAACCGCGAGCGGCGGTGTATTCAAGACGGTAAACAGTGGCGCGAACTGGTCGGCGAGCAACGCCGGGCCGCTCGCTTCAAACACCAATGTGGCTTCGCTGGCAATTGTTCCCAACTCAACGTCTACGATTTACGCCGGTACAAACGATGGCCGAATCCTGAAAACGAATAACGCCGGTGGTAGCTGGAGCACTATCTATGTCACCACCACGAACACTAGCGTCCGAGCGCTGGCGATTGACGCCGGCTCGCCTGCGAAGGTAGTTGCGGGCGTCGACTCGACCACTCAGTCATTAACATCGCCTGACGCGTTCGTCACGAAACTAAACCCGAGCGGATCGGCTCTGCTCTACTCAACCTTCGTCGGTGGGTTGCTGGATGACGAAGCCAACGCTATTGCGATTGACGCGAGCGGCAATGCATATATCGCCGGACTCACTACGTCGTCTGATTATCCCACGGTGACTCCGGCCCAAGCCGCATTGGCAGGGTGTAACGACGCATTCATAACCAAGCTCAATTCGTCGGGATCGGCGCTCTCGTTTTCTACGTACCTGGGCGGCACTGGTTGCGATAACGCGCGGGGCATCGCGCTGGATGGTTCCACCAATGTCTATGTAACCGGGCAGACAGCTTCAGGGGGCCTCGCCACTCCCGGCGCTTTCCAAACAGCGCTCGTTGGCCAGTTCAACTCGGATGCATTTGCAGCGAAGTTCAACAGTAACGGTAGTCTAGGATACTTCACCTACCTGGGCGGAAGTGGCGACGACTTCAGTTATGGAATCGCGACAGATAGTTCAGGCAATGCGTATGTGACCGGCCTCACCACTTCTGGAAACTTTCCGACGGTAAATGCCATTCAGGCCACTAATGGTGGATCGGCGGGTGACGCATTCGTCACCAAGATTAACAGCACAGGCTCCGGATTGGTTTATTCAACCTATCTGGGAGGAGCAAGTACAGACGGCGGCCGAGGTATTGCAGTCGACTCGTCGGGCAATGCCTACGTGACTGGCTTCACGAGTTCAGCTGAATTTCCGTTAGTCGCAGGAGCGCTCAGAACAAAGAGTGCGTTCTTCAAAACAACGGACGGCGGCCTCAACTGGAACAATGACAATTATGGTTTGATGGCAAGCAACATACTTACAATTGCCGTCAACCCCGCGTCGCCATTCACTATGTTCGCCGGTTCATTTGGCAAACTTCATAAGAGCGGCGACGGTGGCCGCAACTGGGCGCCGAGCATGACCGGATTGGTAACTCCGACCGTTCGCGCCTTGGCGATAAATCCAGCTAACCCGTCGATTATGTATCTGGCCAGCGACGCCACGGATTCCGGCGCGAGCCACGGTGTCTTTAAGAGCACGGACGGGGGCGATAGCTGGAGTCCTGTAAACAACGGGCTGGGCGCCTTTCCCGAAGCGACTTATCTCGCAATTGATCCGGTAACGCCTTCTACGTTGTACGCGGGAGGATTCGGTTCGCTGTTCAAGAGCATTGATAGTGGAGGCAGCTGGAACAAAATTGGCCCGCAGGGTTTTACCGCAGTAGTTTTGAAGATTGATCCCATCACGCCAACGACGCTTTACGCTGCTGAAAACGATTCGGGTGGTGGCGTGCTTAAAAGCACCGACGGCGGCGCGAACTGGCAATTTGTCAACGGTGGGTTGACCACCCCCTTTATGAATAGTCTGGCAATAGATCCGATCACACCGTCAACACTCTACGCTGGTGGCAGCAATGGTCTCTTTAAGACCGTGAATGGCGGCGGCAGTTGGACTTCTATCAATAGTGTGCTGGGTGGACCAATCGCCGTTGATCCGGTAAATCCCTCGACTGTGTATGCTTGTTCAGGCAGCAGTGGTATTTTCAAGAGCACGAACGGCGGCAGCACTTGGACGAGTGTCAATAATGGCCTGCGCACGCCCTTTATTACATCGCTTTCAATTAACCCGTCAAATACCTCGATAATCTACGCGGGAACAAACGGCTTCATTTCGGATGACGATGTATTCGTGACGAAGTTTAATTCCGTCGGCACGGCACTCGTTTACTCGACCCTGCTCGGCGGAACGAGAGCGCCTCAGGACTCGCTCAATTACAATGACAGTGCTTTTGCGATTGCACTCGACTCGAGCGGCAATGCCTACGTAACTGGTGTAACCAGATCGCCGGATTTCCCCGTTAGTCCGGATGCCTACCAGCCTTTCTACCGTGGCTTTGACGAAGCATTTGTGGCGAAGCTCACCGCTTCGTACGTCATCAGCGGGCAAGTGTTGGATGGAAGCAACGCGCCGGTGAGCGGCGTCGAGATTACTTTGAGCGACGGGACATCCCTAACCTCGGTTTTTACCGAAACGGATGGATCCTTCCAATTCTCACGCTTACGTGAAGGCGGAAGCTTTACTATCAGCGCCGCAAAACCGCAATTCACGTTCACGCCCCCAAGTCAGAGCTTTAATAACCTCAGCAGCAATCAAACCGCGAACTTTCTCGCGACCGCCACCAACGTCGCTTTTTATACGATTGGTGGTCAAGTCACAGAGAACGGAGCGGCTTTGCCGGGGGTTGTGGTGACCTTAAGTGGTTCACAGGCGAGCACGCGCTCAACCGACTCGGCTGGTAATTATTCTTTCACATTGTTAGAGGGCGGCAATTACACTGTGACTCCGGCGAAGGTTGGTTTCACTTTCGCCCCGACCAGTAAGACTTTCAACAACCTGAGCGCAAATCAAACGGCTGACTTCTCGGCCACTCGTCAAAGCTTCGTCGTAACCAACGCGAACGATCATGGAACTGGATCGTTCCGGCAGGCAATTCTCGATGCAAATGCAACCACAGGTTTGGATACGATTGTCTTTAATATTCCCGGCGCTGGTGTCAAAACAATCAACCTCCTAATAGGTTTGCCCGACATCACGGACCCCGTCGTTATCGACGCGACCACTCAGCCGGGCTACGCCGGTACGCCACTGATTGAGTTGAACGGAGCGCAGGCAGGTTCGAATGCCAACGGCCTGCGGATAACGGCGGGCGGTTCAACAATTCGTGGGTTCATTATCAATCGGTTCTCGTCAAATGCAGGGATTGTTTTGAGCGGAAATGGCGGCAACCTTATTCAGGGAAACTATCTCGGTACGGACGCTACCGGACTCATCGCGCGCGCTAACAACGGTGGGATCATCATTACCAACGCTTCCGCGAACAATTTAATTGGTGGTGCCACGGCTGCCGCGCGAAACGTGATTTCCGGAAATACTTTTAATGGCGTGTTCGTAGGCGGTTCAGGCAATCAAATTCAGGGTAACTTCATTGGCACCAATGCAACCGGTAGTGCCGCGCTTGGGAATGGCCAAAGAGGCATAGAGATCTCAGGTTCACCATCTTTCACTAACAATCTAATCGGAGGCACTGCGGCGGGAGCCGGTAACGTCATTTCAGGCAATTTTAGTAGGGGAATCTACATTCTTGCACCGGGAAATACAGTTCAGGGAAATCTAATCGGCACGGACGTGACGGGCTTGCAAGCAGTTGGAAACGGCACCGGAATTTATTGCGAAGGCGCTAACAATCTCGTTGGCGGGACTGCAAACGGCACACGCAATGTCATATCAGGTAATACAGAGGGTGTTTACATCTCGGGCGCTGGGAGCAAAGTTCAGGGCAACTTTATTGGTACTGATATCACAGGAACTGTCGCGCTTGGCAACGCGGCCCTTGGAGTCGATGCCGGCAATCAAGCTCTGGTTGGGGGAACCGTTCCCGGAGCACGCAATGTGATTTCAGGAAATCTAGGCAACAATGTTTCGCTCGGCTACAACGGGGTGGGCGACGCGGCTACGGTTCAAGGCAATTTTATCGGCACGGATGTTAGCGGAAACATTGCTCTGCCCAACCCCCGTTTCGGCATTATCATTTACGGTATTAACAACGTGATCGGTGGAACTACAAGTTCTGCGGCAAACGTCATTTCGGGCAACTCAGTCGGAATACAAATCGGTGGTTTTACCACCGCCAACGTTTCCGGAAATATCGTTCAGGGAAACTTGATCGGACTAAACGCCAGTGGCAACGCACCAATGCAAAATCTGAGTGGAGGCATAATTCTCGACAATGCCTCGAACAACACAATCGGTGGTCCAGCGGCCAACGCGGCGAACGTGATTGCTTTCAACGGCGTCGGCGTTCAGGTGAATTCAGGCACCGGCAATGCAATTCAGACAAATTCGATCTTCTCAAATTTTGGCCTGGGGATTGATCTGTCACCAGTTGGCGTGTCTCCGAACGACGCCTTAGACGCCGATACGGGCGCCAACAACTTGCAGAACTGGCCGCAACTAACTTCAGTCGGTGCGAGCGGAGGTGGCACGCTCATCCAGGGGACACTCAACTCGAAAGCGAATACGACATTTCGAATTGACTTCTATTCCAATAGCGCCTGCGACAGTTCCGGCAACGGCGAAGGGGCCCGCTTTTTCGACACCACGAACGTGACTACCGATGCCAACGGTAACGCTCCAATGAACTTTACGTCGTCGGTTGCACTGCCGGCGGGCAAAGTTCTTACCGCTACTGCCACGGATCCAACCGGCAACACGTCCGAGTTTTCACCGTGCGATTCGACGAATGCTACGGGGAGTGTCGCTTTCGAGAACTATTCTTATAACGTTCTGGAAGATGTCGGCAGCGCGGTGCTCAATGTAGTTCGGACCGGAGGCAGCAAGGGAACGCTCTTGGTTAATTATGTGTCGACAGATGGAACGGCGACGGCCGGCGCTGACTACACCAGTGTCTCGGGCACTTTAGTCTTCAGTGATGGCGAAACGACCAAGTCAATCCTGTTGCCGATCGCGAATGACGGCATTACTGAACCGGATGAGACTTTGAGAATATCGCTCATGAGCGCGACGATCGAAACCCTGGGATCTCAGGCAATCGCAACCGTCACAATCCAGGATAACAACACGCCTCTCTACATAATCCCGAGCGGTGATCTCAATCTGCCCACCGATGTCAACGTTACTGAAGGCGACAACGGCATCACCAATGCAATTGTTCCCGTGCAGTTGTCAGCGCAAACGTCGCGAACCGTGACGGTGGATTACAACAGCGTGGGCAATTCAGCTACCAGCGGCGTCGATTTTGGTCCGGTGAGTGGCAGTTTGACGTTCGCGCCGACGGTAACCTTGAGGACCGTCAGCGTTCCAATCTTTGGTGATACATTGGATGAAAATAATGAAACGCTGGCAATCGTATTTTCGAATCCCTTTAATGCGATTCTTTCTCCCACTTTCGCGACCGTGAGAATCCTTGATGATGATCCGCCGGTTTCAGTCTCAATCACCGACGTAATGGTCAACGAAGGAAACAGCGGCACAACTGCCGCGGTTTTCAATGTCAACTTATCGGCGCCGAGCGGGAAGTTTGTGACGGTCCAGTTCAATACAGCGAACGGTACCGCTTTATCGGGCAGTGATTACACCTCGACATCCGGAGCGGTCACATTCTCACCCGGCCAGACCGCAAAGACGATCACCGTTCAGGTTAGCGGGGACACGACCGCTGAACCCAACGAAACTTTCTTTGTGAACCTCTTCAATCCGTCCAGCGCGACGATAAGCCGAGCGCAGGGGATCGCGACAATTTTGGATGACGATGGGCAGACGCCACTTCAGTTGATGATTGAAACTGGTTCTAACCAGATGGCCACTCTCGATTCAATTGTCTTAACACGAGATCCTTTCACGGTACCCGGCCTTGCACAGTGGTTGAATTTGGGCTCCGACCGGAATACGAGGCTGTCGGTTTTTGCGAGAAACCTGCAATTGAATCAGGGAGAAACGGCGGCTGCAGTGGAAGCTAACCTGTCCAGCGGAAGCTTCACCGCTACAGTTTCAGCAGAGGATGTTCGGACAGTGCCGAATACTGATCTTACGCAGGTAACATTCAGGCTGCCCGATAATCTGCCGCCTGGCGTTTGCGTGCTGTTTATAAAAGTCCACGGACAGTCGAGCAATAGCGGCGCCTTTCGGGTTGTGCAATAGACGTGCTTTTTACTGCACCATTTGGCCGCTGACTAATTCCTTCAAAATCGTATCGTCAGGATCGATCTTGATATCGAGTGGGACTTTACCGACGCGCACCTGCGCCGTTGCCAGTCTGCCTTTCGGTTGAAGCGTCACGCGCGTTGTCTTGCCTTCGCTGGTGATGGTGACGGGAATCGGATCGAGAAATGGCAGAGCAGTCTGCGTTTGTTTGATTACGATCGTAACG
Organism: Acidobacteriota bacterium; assembly: GCA_046733375.1. GTDB lineage: Bacteria > Acidobacteriota > Blastocatellia > Pyrinomonadales > Pyrinomonadaceae > UBA11740. Next base: position 7,661 of record JBKPPE010000560.1, read on the forward strand.
ACGTTCGTCCCGTTTCTCTGTTCCACTGTTTGCGATGACCATTCGTACACGGGATGTCCTGAACCGTAAATCCAACGCGCAAAGAATTCGCGAAGGCTGGTCTTCGATGCGCGCTCGAGCGCAGCCCTTAAGTCTTCCGTGTTCGCGTTTCTCTCGCGATGTTCGTTGTAATAGGCGCGCAGGCCGCGGAAGAACGCGTCATCTCCCAGGCGCATTCGCAGCATGTGCAGCACCCAAGCGCCTTTCTCGTAATTATTCTCGTTCAAGAGCTTCATCAAATCCTGCGTCTGCGTGTCATGAATTGGTGTGTTGCGCTGCTTTTCGTAACCAAAATACTTGTGGGCCGCGTCGTTCATGTAGGTCCGAAATGCATCTTCGCCGTCGTACTTCTGAATGAACAGGCCGGCGAAGTAGGTCGCGAAGCCCTCGCTCAACCACAAATCCGCCCACGTCGCTTCCGTGACGGAATCGCCGAACCATTGATGCGCAATCTCATGCGCGACCACGCTTTCGATTCGCGAAGGAATTCCGAAGTGAGTGCTCAGCTTTTCTTTGCCGCGAGGATCGAAAAGATTGCTCGCGAAAACGATGGCGCTTGAATTCTCCATGCCGCCGAATTGCGTTGCCCCGACAATCAGCGCGAGTTTTCCATATGGATAGGGGGCAATCGTCTCACTGAAAAACGCGAGCGACGGCGCGGCTGCTGCGAATCCCTTTGACGCATATTCTCGATCCCGTTGCGCGACATTGAACATGAGATTCGTTACCGACTTGTCCGGCGAGTTTATGATCGCCCCTTGATTGACGGTAATGATCATGCAGTAAGGCGGGATCGCCTTTGCCTCATCGAATTTCCAATGCGAAGTCGCGGCGTTACCGGTAAGCGTCACGAACTTTCCATTTGCGATCACTTCGTATCCTTGCGGTGCGGAAACTGCGAACGAGACAGACGCCTTTGCGGAAGGGTGATCAAGTGAAGGTATCCAGTAGTGCACGCGGTTCGGCCAGTTGTCTCCAGTCGCTGAAGGATTGCCGTCGCGATCTTTCGCGAACACCATGCCGTCTTTCGGATGGCCGTGATAAGCAATCGTTACATCAAGCTTCTGGCCACGAACGGCCGCCTGCGGCAGGAGAACATTCAGCGTTTCGGCGCTTCGTTCGGTGCGCGCAGTCTTGCTGCCAACAGTAACCGAGTCGATCGGCATCTCTCCAAAATCGAAATCAATTCTTGTCAGTTTCTGCGCCAATACCTCGACTGTGATTTGGGCGCGCGCAGATTTGAATTCCATAAGCTGATCATCGAAGGTGATGTCAATGTCGTAATGGAGAGGTCGCCAGGTCGTTACGGTGCGCTCGACGCGTTGCGCAAACGACGATGCGAGCGCAAATAAAAGAAGCGCGACCAGCGAAACCATGCGCACCGAAAGGCGTGCCGTGTGCTTGTTCATTTTCCTATCTGAGACCGAGCATTAACAGCGCCGATCGGTCGGAAACCTGCTCATCGCCGCGACGCCAGGCATCATATTGGGCCAGTTCGCTGTCCGTGACGGGTCGATTGCCGATTCGGGCCGCGGGCGTTCGTTCGAAGGCGCGCTCAGTCAATGCCATATGCTTCTTTCGAATATGTAGAGTTTCGGGATTGCCCAACGCACGTTCTGCAGACTCAACATCGCCAAACAGTTCTTCATAAGCGGACAGATGCCACAGCTTTTTGCCGTCCTTCTCGTCGATCGCGATTACGCGCAACAAGCCGTATCCACTCTCGAGTTGAAAGATCAAATCGTCGCCCGGCGCAAACTGTTCGCTCATCGCTGTAAAGTTAACAGCAACGTCGGCCGGCGACAATCATTGAAATTAGCGCACTCGAATTCTAGAATGCCGGGACGCACTTGAGTTCCAAACGCGATTATTACGAGATTCTCGGAGCGCGCGAAGACGCCGCGCCGCATGAGATCGAGCGCTTGTACAAGCGACAAGCCCGCGAGCGCCATCCGGATCGTGGCGGCGCCGAAGATGATATGAAGGCGCTGAACGAGGCCTACGGCGTGCTCCACGATGCGAACGCCCGGCGCGCGTACGACGCCGCGCGCCGCAAACCGAAAGCTGTGCGACATGAAGTTCATTCGGCGCCGGCCGCCAGGGAGGTGGGTGTGTACGGTCAATTGCTGAGCGCCTTGCTGGCAATTGCACTCGGATTAGTGTTACTGCTCCTGGTCAGATTTAACGGGCTATGGTTTCTGTGGCCGATGTCGATTCTCGCCCTTGGTGTAGTGGTGTTTGGAATCATGTTGTTGCATTCAGCGATGCAGAACGCGCGCAAATTGCTGCCGGCAACGCACCCCGTGCGGCGATTCACGGGAATTCAGGAAATCGCATTTTGGGTCGTGGTGCTCGGTGGAGGCGTCGGGCTCTACCTGGTCATGGCTTCAATTTAAAAAATGATTACCGGGCTCGATCTGCTGTTTCTTGAAGTGAACAACCTGGAAGAGTCGCTCGAGTTTTATCGCGATCTGTTGGGATTCGAAATTGATTCGCACACGCCCGATGCCGATCCCCCGATCGCTTCCGTGAAATCCGGCTCACTGCGGATCACCTTGGTCCAGCAACTGGAGACTATGCTGAAACGCGGGCGCGGCGTCCACTTCGTGCTTGAGGTGACGGACGTCGACGCGTTCTATCGGCGCTTACAATCGCGTCAGATCAGTGTCGGTCATCCGCGGGATGAGGGATGGGGCGGCCGGTTCGTCAGCTTGCAAGACCCGGACAGCTACCGGTACTTTTTCGACACTTGGAAGTGAGACAATCCGCGAAACAACGGGGAGATTCGACATGAG
>JBKPPE010000561.1:0-4649 GCA_046733375.1 Acidobacteriota bacterium
GAATTGGATGCCGCCAGAACCTCGCCAGTGTTCTCGTTGACGCCGGGATTACCCCAGTTCAAAGCCGTAGTCGAGGCATATGTCAGGTTCTTGAAGTTGAATACGTTGAACGCTTCGAACGACGGCGATATCTCAAATTTCTCGCCTAACTTAAATGCACGCTCGACGCGCATATCCATGAAGCGAAGTGACCGGTTGCGATAAGCATTACGCTTGAGGCTGACGCCTGGTGCGAGATATGGCCGATCGTTGAAGTTGCCGGCATCCTGATTAAGGTCGCTGGACGAGTTGCCCTGGAGCCGAACCAGTGTCGCATATGCGGCATTGGAAAGGCCCGCACCTGGCAAACCGGAACCCGCCGGCGGCGCGATAATGCTGCTTACGGTCACATCAATAGGAGCGCCGGAAAGATATCTGGCGTTGGTAGCCCATTGAAAATGCCACGGGAGATTAACCACCGCATTGAACGCTACGACATGCCGCCGATCATTTGCGCCATAGTTATACTCCGGCGTCAGGTCGAAGGCATTGTCGTACGACGCAAACGTAGCATTACGTTCGGTTGAGTCGTTGTCCAAGTTCCTCGAAAGAGTATAGAACGCGTCGAACTGTCCGAACTTGCGGCGCAAATTCGCACGAAAGACGAGTGCTTGATACTGTGATTTTGCGCCCGGTTCGCGCACTTGCACGTAGCCGGTATTACCGAAGGTCGCGACGGGCCGGTTTTGCGCGCCTATCAACGGCGCTCCGCTAATAGTGCTGGCAACGATCCCGAAAAATGGTCGTAGACTCTTGTCGCCCGTACGAAGCACCGGCGTGGGCAGATCGTGATCGAGATTAAAGTTCAGACGTCTGGTCCGCACAAAATCGTACGTTATACCGACCGTCAAACCGCGGGCCATTTCTCGTTCGAATCCGCCACCAAATTGGTAGGATCGCGGGTTCTTAAAATTTTGCCCGCCCGCAACCACCTGGAGACCGTTCAGCACGTTTACTGTGCCGCCACCGGCCGCAGAGATATTCGCCAGAATCTGATTTAATTGGGTGATGCTAAGGATCGGCAATGCATCTAGCGGGAACGCATCCAAATCAATTCCGATGGACAGGAATTGCTTATAGACAGTATTCAGACTTGCGATGCTGGTTGTCGGCAACGTCAACGTCACATCACCAAACGGCGTGCGGAAGTTGTTGAGTGGCGCTGCCAGTGTTAGAACCGGCGTCGCAGCATAATAGATTCCGGCGTAGCCGCGCACCACTGATTTACCATTGCCCCACGGATCCCAGGCAAAGCCGCCGCGTGGCGCCCATTGATCCTTCTGACTTGGAATGACGCGTGGATCAACGTTACCCAGTGGCAGGGTCGCATTCAATACCGCATTGGTTGCGGCGGTGTTGCTCGTATCCGGCTGGGGCATGATCTGCGCTTCGTAACGCAGTCCGAAATTCAGTGTCAGGTTGGATCGGACGCGCCACGAGTCTTGTGCGTATCCGGCGTACTGTGGTGATGATAACGTCAGCAGGCCGTTCCCAATATTCCTGGCATAGCGAACGCTCGTGTCATCGAATCGATGAATGGGATCGAGAATCGTGCCCGTGACATTACCATTGGAGGTTCCGTTGGTGGTGTTGCCCCCAGCAGAAAGAATTCTGAGAATCTGAATGGTCGTGCCCGGGGATGTGCTCGAAGAAGCAATTCCTGAGAAGCTAAACTGCCCGAACTGACGAAAAGCAAAGACCTGACTCGCTTTGACGAAGTTGTATTCGCCGCCCACCTTCCAGGTATGCGCGCCGCGGATCAGGGTTAAGTTGTCGAGCAGCTGCACGCGGTAATCCGACTCAGTGGTGGGTAGAAAATTCACCGTGCCAAAGTTTCCGTAGGACGCCTGAATCAACGGCGAGATCTCATTCGCCAGACGCGGGCGATTCTCTTTTGAATATTGTCCCCGAAATTCGTTGATGGTGTTGGGCGTTAGCAGAGAAGTCAACTGGCCGACAACCGTATGCGAGTTATCGCCCTCAGTTCCGTTATTCGAAACTGCACTGTTAGTCGTGGGCGTAAGCGAGGTGCCGTTTGTCACCGCATTCAGCGCAGTGTTCGTGCTGTAGTTGTAACGAATATTCGCCTGATGTTTTTGACTGAAGTTGAAATCGAAGCGAGTGAGAAACACCTTCGCGTCGTTTGTTTGGCTGTATGGGCCTTCTTCGGCTAAGGAGAAGTTAAGCGCCTCGGTGATGCCGCTGGCGATCGTGCCGCTTGTAATATTTGTCTGATGCAGATTATTCATGAGGACCGCCCGAGATTGCAGAAGCTTCTGCTGCTCGTAGGCGACAAAAAAGAAGGACTTGTCCTTGCCACCATAGTGAGTTCGGCCGCCTTCCCCGAACCTGGGAATCGGGAAAGGACCGCCGACGGAGCCGCCGAATTGTTGTTGAGTGGGTGCGGCTACCTGTCCGAAAGCATTCCGAGTAGCAAGATCCTTTGGCCGGTCAACGTAAAATGCCGATCCGTGAAAATCGTTGGTGCCAGACTTTGTTACGGCATTGACGATGCCGCCGGTTGAGCGTCCGAACTCGGCGTTGTAGCCGGTGGCGACAACCTGGAACTCCTTCACTGCACCTTGGGGAATGGTAAAAGCCTGATTCGAGCGTTCGCCCCCGCGCAGACCTCCAAAAAACGGATTGTTGTAGTCGGCGCCGTCAATCTGAACGTTACCGTTGATGCCCCGTTGACCAGCCAACGAAATCTGTCCGCGTGCGGGATCAATCTGAGCGGTGGGTGTAGCCAGCACGAAATCCTGAAAGCGCCGGCCGTTAATTGGCAATTGGCTAATGGAGGTCTCGTTGATGTTTGTCGTTGTCTGTATTTGAGAAGTTTCAACGTTAGCTCCCGCAGTAACCAGCACCGTACCCGTTACAGCCTGGACGCTAAGCGTAACGTCTGCAGTTAAGGCCGATCCCACTTCCACCTTGTAACCAGCTTGTGTGAACTTACCGAATCCTGGCGCTTCGACGTCAATCGTGTAATCGCCTGAGGGAAGATTGACCGCAGTAAATTCGCCTTGATCGTTTGTTGTTGTCGTTCGAGTTAATCCGGTCGCTGGATTTGTCACCGTCACGGTAGCTCCCGGCACCAATTCACCGTTCGGATTCTTTACCGTGCCGACTATCTGCCCGGTGCTGGCCTGTGACTGCGCAAATACAGTAACCGCGCAGAGCGCTACGACGAGCACTGCGACGAAGTGGAGGCGTAAAGATTTAAGCATAACTAGAGAAACTCCTTTAACAGTTTTACCGACTTTTTGATTTCCTATGAGCGCGTGAATTATTCACGCATGAACTTTCTGGCGATTTAGACCTTTGTTGTGCTTCGCTGAAGGGCAGCAAACTGGCGAAGCGGGTTTCTATCATGACGAGCGGTGAGATAGCAACCATAAATCTGCGGGAAAACCTAACTTTCACATCTGTTAACTCGGTGTGTCACGGATTCCGGTGCGGCTTCGTCGGCGAAGAAATAAAATCCGTAACGAGTTTCTGTGCTCTGTCCCCAGGACTGATTATTGCGAGTCGCTTCGACCAGTCGTAGCCACTAAAAACTCCGATAAGTTCGCCGTGCTCGTTATAGACCGGGCTGCCCGAGAAACCATCCTTCGCCTTCATATTGAGCGACCAGTAGTCGATTCCCTTAAAAGCGTAGGGTCCATAGAATGTGCCATAAGCGACGATCTTTTCGCCGAGAGGTTTGGCAATGAGCATTACCTTCTCATCTATTTCGACCGCAGACTGAAACGACAGTCCGGTTGAAGGAAGAGGCTTGCAAACCTCGAGTACTGCCAAGTCCGCTGTTTCGTCCACAGCAGCTACCTTCACCCGACAGCCATCGATGTAAATCCTTACTTCCAATTCTTCGTTGCGCCCGAAGCCCAAAGCCAAACTCTTGCTGACGTCCAATTTCCCCGAAATAACATGATAAGCGGTGAGCACCAGACGATCACGAACCGCAAACGCGGTCGCGTAAGCGTTTGGTTGGGAATCCAGAAATGTAATGAAGCGCTGTAAGGGTCGTGGTTTTTTCGGCACGAACTGCAATTCTAGCGAGATGCTGTTCCGCTCCTTTTGCCTAAATACATCCGCTCCTTCGTTGCCAAGACCCAATTGTGGCTGCAAAACGAAGCAGCAAACAGCTACCAACAAATAGCCAAGGCGCTTTTTCGTGTGGGCCTCCTCGTGATTCTGGGACTCGCGAGCCGCTACTGAGACGTTTAGAGAAACCGAAGGACTCCGCGTAGGCGCAAGTTTTTCGCAACTGTTGTGCCCTACGGATATTAGGTCAATCTGCTCGCTAAGCGTTTTATTTTCAGCACTCTTATTCAGAAGCGAGCATCACTGAGACTCGGCTGGCACCGAGAATTTGGATTTTTTCTAAAAATCTAAAGGCGCTCGACGATCATGGCGATGCCCTGACCGCCGCCAATGCAGGCCGTCGCCAGTCCATACCGACCATTGCGCCGCTGCAACTCTCGCAACAGCGTAAGCACCAAACGCGTGCCGGTGGCGCCGAGCGGATGACCAAGCGCAATCGCGCCACCGTTCACGTTTGTCTTTTCACGATCGAGACCAAGCTCCTGTTCGACCGCGAGGTACTGGGC
>JBKPPE010000562.1:0-3147 GCA_046733375.1 Acidobacteriota bacterium
ACGCATACTTCTTTGCCTCGCCCGATTACGGCATCGTCGGCTGGAAGAATTGAGGAAGGATCAGCGATTTTTCGTGTTGCAGAAGAAGCTCGTTATTGTCACGCCCTGGTTTGATGGCTTCGTCGGCGGCGCCGGGACACTCGCAAAAGGAATGGCGCGGGAACTGAACCGCCGTGGCGTAAGCGCCAGCGTTTTCACCACCTGTTCGCTGTCGCCGTACGACGACTGGTGGAGTGATCATTACCCGCCCGGCCGCAGTGTGGTTGAAGGGATCGAGACGCACAGATTTCGTGTGAACCGAACGCGTGCGCCTTACGACGCAACAATCAAAAAAATCGCGAAAGGCAACTCGCTGACGCTCGACGACGAACGAAATTTTTTTCAGTACGGAATCAATAGCGACGAACTAGTGACGGCGTTGACGGATATGCCGGATCGGGATCACGAAATTGTCGCGCTTCCCTATTTCCAGGGGTTAACGCATTCGGCACTAAATGCCTATCCGGGCAGAATCTCGCTGATACCGTGCTTTCACGATGAAGCCCAATTCTACTGGCGCTCTACTCAGATGATGCTTGCGAACGCGAAGCACGTCTTTTACAACTCGGTCGAAGAGAAAGAGATGACCGTCCGGCAATACGGTCGCGTGGTCGGCCGGCGGGTTGTCGAGGGTGCGGTTACTGGAGTCGGGGTCGAGATGTCTGCCATCGACGACGACAGCACCGCGCGGCAATCGCTACCACAAAAGTATTTTATTTATGCGGGACGCAAAGAGAGAGGCAAAAATGTCCCTTTGCTGTGTGAATGGTTCGTCGAATATGTTCGCGAATCGGGAACCGCCACGAAACTTGTGTTCGTCGGCGGAGGCGACAAGGAGTTGTTGCCGCAGTCGCCGCACATTATCGATCTTGGCGCCGTCTCTGAAGCGGAAAAGCGGCGCGCGATTCGTGGAGCCCGGGCGCTCATTAACCTTTCGGATCGGGAAAGTTTTTCAATTGTAGTTATGGAAGCATGGCTGTCGGCCGTACCCGTTATTGTGTCCCAACAGTGCGCGGTGACGGCTGGTCACGTCCGGCGTGCGAACGGAGGCTTGTTTGTGAACAATCAGGCTGAGTTCGCTGCGGCATGTGATTACCTCGACACGAACGAACCTGTTCGCGCACACCTTGGCAGCAACGGGAAAATCTTTGTGACGCGAGAATTTTCATATGATGTAGTACTGGCAAAATATCTGCGCGTTTTTGCTGCGAATGGACGGCCGTAGTTTGGCCCGTGCGACAGTAATCAATCAAACAAAGCGACCAACCGGTTCTGTATGAAAATCCTGATTGACGGCCAGACGCTTAATACCCCGGAAATCAACCGCGGGATTGGCAAGTACCTGATCAATACCGTCGAACACATTCTGCAAACCGACTTCGCGAACGATTTCTACGTTGTTGCCCCTCCCGGCAGCAAATTGGACGTATTTTCCGCGTGGGCACGGGAGAAACTGCAGGTGGTCGAACTCGATCACACGAACGGTTCTCCTAAGGACGACGCGTCGGCAGCAGGATACTCTGACGCGATCAGTGACCTGATAGCCAAACTTGGCATTGATCTGTACTGGTCGCCCAATGGCTTGATGGACAATGTCTTTTTGCCAGCGCGCGGCGGAAATGGTAGCCGCTACTGCGCGACCATCTTCGACCTCATACCGCTGGTCATGGAAAGTCATTTTAAAAAAACCTGGTCGCGTGACGCGTTCACGCGATATCGCCGTAAATTGGCGTTGTTGGAAAGCGATTACGATCTGTTTATTCATATTTCACGACACACTAACGCGGATTTCATTGAGAGGCTGAGAGTCACAGACAAGCAACATGTAGTGACGCCGCTGGCGGCGTCCGATTCGTTCCGTCCATATCCGTTTCCCAAAATCGCTGATAGTGAAGACTATGTGCTCTACCCAGGTGGCTTTGATCCGCGGAAGAATATGGACGGCGCCCTCAACGCCTTTGCTGAAATGCACCATCGATATCATGACGATGAAATGGTGCGTAAAATGCGGCTCCGGCTTGTCTGCCATATCGACGCTGCCAGCGCCAACGATACTCGTCAGCGCGCGCAGCGCCTCGGAATTGCCGACAAGCTTGATTTGACTGGATTCGTTTCTGACGCAGAACTTGTTGAGTTGTATCAAAAGGCGCGTTGCCTCTTCTTTCCGTCGCTCTATGAAGGGTTTGGGCTACCGGTACTTGAAGCACTCGCGTGCGGGCTTCCGATCGCCGCTTCAAATACTTCATCTATTCCCGAAGTCGCCGGCGATCTGGCGTCTTACTTCGATCCCTGCGACGTAGGACAGATGGCTGAAGTGCTTCATCACACGGTACACCAACCAACAGATCTGGAATCCAGGTGCAGCCGGTATCAATATTCGCGAAAATTCACATGGTATAAGACTGCCATGGCAACCCTGAATGCTTTCACTGGCGTAACGAACGTTCCGGAGGCGGACGGCAACGCAGCGGAGACGCGCGAAGCTGAGTTGATCGATGTTCGTCAGCGTATTAAAGAAGTCAACCTGTCCGAACTCTGCGGCACGGCGGAGCAATTTTTTGCGAGGCTCGACAACTGGGATTACTTACACTCGAAGCCCTTTGCGGCCATCAACGAAACTCCTGAGTTGCTGATCGGTTTCGCTCATGTTGTCAATGGGCTGGGCCTGCTGCCTGATATGACGATTCTCGATTTTGGAGCCGGTTCATGCTGGACTTCGCGGTTTCTGTCGCAGCTGGGACTTAAGGTGATCGCGACCGATGTATCGGAATCAGCGTTGCGCATCGGCAAAGCTCTGTACGAACGTTCGCCGGTAATTGGAAATCAGCCGGAACCGTCATTCCTGCATTTCGATGGCGAACGGATCGATTTGCCGGATGCCAGCGTCGATCGCATCAGTTGCTGGGATGCATTCCATCATGTGCCGAATCAGGCACAAGTACTGTCAGAGATGGCAAGAGTTCTGAAACAGGGCGGCATCGCCGGTTTTTCAGAGCCGGGACCGGAGCATTCAAGATCTCCACAGTCGCAATATGAGATGAGAACCAACCGGGTGATCGAAAACGATATTGTCATTCGTGACATTTGGTGCATCGCCGAGCACTACGG
>JBKPPE010000563.1:0-2544 GCA_046733375.1 Acidobacteriota bacterium
GTCTTTACTGAGCAACGGCGCCCCGGTTCCTGTGCCTGCACGTTGGGCAACAAATCGTGCGACCCTATTCTGAAACTACGAAAACCGTACCCCGCGGCAAGTAACAAAAGACCCGTGGCGCCCGCAATCAAAGTTCGTTTAACTGTCATCTGATATCTCCTCCTTGAATGGGAAACGGGACGTTGCCGCACAAACTCCGTTTCCGTAGTTCGATAAAGCGGCTTCCTAAAACTGCGCGTTTGGTGGTCGCGCGTTGAATTTTGGGGTCGACCCAATGGTGATGGGGATTATCCGCGGGTCAGGCGTTCTTGGCAAACAAAACTGAACGATTATCGGGAAGACTTAACCTAAATACTCGTCTCGTTTCGTGCGCGCTCTCGATGCCGTTCGAGTGCAAACTGAATAAGCTGGTCGATGACACGTGTGAAGGGGATGCCCGTCGCTTCCCACATCTTGGGAAAGCCTGAAACATCAGTTAAACCTGGCAGGGTGTTGATTTCGTTTACGAGCAACTCGCCATTCTTCTTGAGGAAGAAATCCACGCGCGAGAGCCCGGCCGCATCTATGGCTTTGTACGCTTGAGCCGCCATGGTTTGAATCTTCTTAATTACAGGTTTTGAAATGCGCGCCGGTACGATGAATTCAACGTTCCCAGTGCTGGAGTATTTCTCGGTGTAGTCGAGAAAGCGCGCTGACTCTTCGTGAATTACATATTCACCGGGCAGGCTGGCCTGTGGCTCGTCATTCCCCATGACGGCGCATTCGATTTCTCGACCGTCGACCAGTTCTTCAACAATGATCTTCCGATCGTAGCGCGCGGCCAGATCCACAGCTTTTGCGAACGATGCCTTGTCCGTTGCTTTTGATACTCCGACCGATGAACCGAGATTCGCCGGCTTCACGAAACACGGAAATCCAATTTCGCGGCCGACTTGCCGAGTAACTCTGTCGGGATCATCTTCCCACGCCGAGCGCAGAAACCATGTATGCGCGCAAATTGGTAGGCCCGCGTCCTTGAACAGCGCCTTCATCGTGACCTTGTCCATGCCGCACGCGGAGGCGAGCGTGCCACAACCGACAAAAGGCAGGGCGGCCATTTCCAGCAATCCCTGCAGCGTGCCGTCTTCACCGTAGGTTCCGTGAAGCACGGGGAATACAACATCAAGCTTCTCTGTTGGTTGATCGCCGCCGTCCAAACGCATCAGTCCCGTCCGCGAAGGATCGCCCAGAATCGCAACGTCTTTCGTTTTGTTGTTGAGCGCGTGTGCCGACAGTCGCGCGCGCGTATCTTCGGGAAGCAACTTCGCCGCTTCCCCAGCGCCGAGCCAGTTCCCTTCCTTAGTGATCGCAATCGGCACAACATCGTACTTTGTCTTGTCGATTGCCTCGATGACGGAGCCTGCCGAACGTACCGACACCTCATGCTCACCTGACCGTCCCCCGAAAATTACACCAATGCGAAGTTTCTTCGTCATACATGTGGCACAGACTTTAGTCTGTGATTTTCCTCTCGCCTAACACAGACTGAAGTCTGTGCCACTTACAAAATAGTCTTGCCTAAAGCTGACAGAATCAGTTCCACCGCCAATTCAGCAGTCCGATTATTGACATCGAGCGCAGTATTAACCTCAACGACTTCGAGCGAACGCATCTTGCCGCTCTCGGCTATTTTCTCCATCGCGAGGTGTGCTTCGCGATAGGTGAACCCACCGCGCACCAGTGTGCCTGACCCGGGCGCATCGCCAGGGTCCAACACATCAACATCAAACGTCACGGCGAAACCGTCGGTGCCGCGACTCGCGATCTCGATTGCCTCGTCGATGCATATGCTGAGTCCTCGCTCGTCAATTTCACGCATCGTGAAAAATCGTATGCCCGTCTCTCTGATCAAATTGCGCTCGCCCGGGTCGAGGTCGCGCGCGCCGACATGCGCGCAAACGTTAATGTCGAACTTCGCACCCTGACCGCCAATCGCGACCAATTCCGGCGCGCCGAACCCGAGCAACACTGCCAGTGGCATTCCGTGAATATTTCCCGACGGCGTGGTCTCCTCAGTATTCATGTCTGCGTGCGCGTCGAGATAAATCAAGCCAAGCGTCTGATCGCGTTTGCGGTACGCTTTGGTGATTCCCGATAACGATCCGATGGCGATCGAGTGATCGCCCCCGAGCGTCAGAGGGAATTCGCCGGCATCGACAATCGCTTCGGTCTCAACGGCTAACTGACTGCAAGTGCTAAACACTTCATTCAGATGTTTCAGGTTATCGCTTTCCTGATGAGACCGAGGCCGTTCGACGCGCAGGTCGCCGCGATCGTTAACTTCATAGCCGAGCGAAGCTATCCCAGAAGCCAGACTGGCGACGCGAATCGCAGATGGACCAAGCTCGACACCCAGCATGCTCTGGCCAAAAGCCAGCGGAACGCCGACGATGCCGACAGTCTTGCCTGATCCAGGTAGTTGCTCTTCCTTCATCCGGTGTGTTCATTGCTCCCATTCAAAAGCGAGTTCGGAAAGCGCGGTGTCCGGGTCGGTGCCGTAATACA
>JBKPPE010000564.1:0-11593 GCA_046733375.1 Acidobacteriota bacterium
ACCGCAGCCTTGAACCGTGTGGTGCGAGTGATCGCGTATTCCGTCATAAAGCCGCCATTGCTCCAGCCGCCAATACCGAGCCGATTTGGATCTGCGATTTTCTGCGCAACGATGTAATCTACGCCGTCCATCAGATCCTGGAACGCCATTCCTCCCCAGTATGCCAATGCTATGTGTAGTCGCCAGCCTTCCCCGTCCACACCTCGAGTATTTGGTAGAAAGACCACATAACCATTTGACGCCAACAGTTGTCCCCACGCCCACCATTTAGCATGCAAGCCGGCCCACCATGCCGTATCTCCGGGATGGGTATTGACAATTGTCGGATAGAGATTGCCTGCCTGATAACCGGGCGGCGTAATAATTACGCCTCGACGGACTAAGCCGTCTTTAGAATTCTTCCATTCTACTTCACGTACTTTTCCCAGCTGCCAGGACTTTGTTTGAGGATTGAAGTCGGTAATCTTCTTGGGTTGCGCGTCTTTGTTCCACACCCAAATATCGCTCGGTGATTCAGGAGTCTGGGCATTGTAAACGATCGTATTTCCGTTCGTGCTAAAACTATATTCCCATATTGTCTGGATTAGATCGGTGAGCTTCCGCACAGTTCCGGCGGTGATATCAATTGTCAAAAGAGCCTGTCGCGTGCCCTCGATACTCTGAGCCAGGAGATGCTTGGAGTCAGGTGTCCAGCCCAAAGCAATAACGGTCCCCGAATAGTCTTTCGTAAGGGGGCGCACAGAATTGTCTCCCCTCGCCCCAGCTATGGAAACCCACGCAGCAAAGTTTTTCGTCGACGGACTACCTTCCAGGAACGTAATGAAACGGCCATCGGGAGACCATCTAAGCAATCCTGAAATCGGTGAGACGTTGGTGCTGAGAGTTCGCGCGACTTCACCCGTCATTCGATTCACCACTAACAGGGAAAGCAGCAGCGAGTCTTCAGGCTTTTGAGTCCGGGCAATAACGAGGGCGATTTCGTCGCCCTTCGGAGACCATGCCAATTCGTTGATCTCAAAATCCTGTTTGGTGATCTGTACCGCCTTATGGTCCAGGAGGTTCGCAATCCACAGCCTCGAATATTTGAAGTTACGATCCACTTCAGTCGCATCATCGCCCGCGGATTGTCTGGCTCGCTCTTGGGGCGTCGCTTGATCACGCGCGATGAAGGCGACCTGCTTACTATCCGGCGACCATGCGAAGTCTTCTACCCCTCCCGGAACCGAGGTAAGACGCTCAGCCCGCGCCGTATCGCGGCGGAACACCTAGACTTGAACAGTCGCCTCGGACTCGTTACCGCTCGCTTCTGCACGGTCTGACAAAAATGCCACCCAGCGCCCGTCCGGTGACCAGCGCGGAGTGTTGGCATTTTTAAGGTTAGGTATCAAGGGACGCGGAGCCTCGCTCCCGTCTGTTGGGACAAGCCAGATATTCTCCGTGCGTGGCGCCCGCGGTAACTTAGGATCGGCAGGTTCTCTAAGTCGAAATGCTACTAATTTGCCGTCGGGTGAGATCTGGAGTTCTCTGGGCTCTCGAATGGAAAGGACATCCTCAGGAGTTATCGTGTGCGTTTCGCGTCCGCTACTGATTTGACCAGCACTACCCTGAGTTTGTGACAGTGCGGAAGCCGCACACAGTAAGCTCACCAAGGCTGTAGAAATCAGAGCAGTCTTTTTCATGCTTGGCACACCCTCAAGGCTTAGACATCGTTCGGACTCTCCTTACAACTCAAATGATGAGATGGATCAGCAACAGCGGACGAAGGTCAGAGTAGACCGGGCGGCGCGATTTCTTTCCCCTTTACCCTTTTCCCTTTGCCCCTTGCTCATTCGCTCCCGCCGCTCCGGTCCAACGATTTGTTCGGTTGCGCCTACGATTCAGAAGGTTCGCCGTTTCGGTTTGCGAACCGTTCAATGATTTCGAAGCAAGTGTCCAAGATTTCTTCGCGGTATTCAAGGTTGATGGCAACCAGTCTTTCGTCGAAGCGGCGAAGCGCGTCACGACTACAATGGAGCCGCTCGGAGCTGGTTGGTAAATCCATTGTCGCCGTCCAATAGCGGTCGAATACCGGAAAATCGAGAGCCTCAAAAGGTTTTAGCCAATTGAGGATCTTGTGCATCCTCATGCAGCCAAAAGGTAAGCCGACCTGATAAGAGATGATTGCTCTCGCGTTTGCGACCACTTGCTTGATGAGGCTGCGATGGCGCTCTTCGTTCATGGGAAAAGGAGCAACCGAACGTCAGAGTTGACCGGGCGGCGCGAAATCTTTTTCCTTTTACCTTTTTCCTTTTGCCTTTAGCAACGCGCTCCCGCCGCTCCGGTCCAACGAGTTGTTCGACGCACGTGCGAACATCAAGCACGCCGTGATACGCCGCGACGAGTTAGCGCTGCGATGATTAGAAGGCACAGCGCACCAATTGCCGCCATCGTTCGGACAGTTTGGAACTGCGACCACTTGTGTGCCAAGTCTCCCCAATTCGACGGCGGAGCACCAGGTGCCCACGTTTTGATTTGATTGTTGATGGGGATGTTGCCAAACGCTGTGATTAAGGCGACGGCCAGGATAAAGATGCTCGCCGCGATTAGAAGGTAAAACTCTGGGCGTTCACGTCGAGCGAGGACGGTTGAAAGAATGGTGAAGACCACGCCTAAGACGACGACAGTTGGTAACGGCAAAGTGAAGACACGGATCGCGTGTTGCATCTTCTCGGTATAAAAAGCGGACGACATGCCAGCAGGGTTGTAATCAATCCAGATTGCGAATGCAGCTCCCGCAACGAGGGCGACGAAGAACAAAGCCCCGAACATAATTAACGTGCGTACCATATCATTGGCCTTTGCTGAAAAATACGAGTGCGTCGAACGTCAGAGTTGACCGGGCGGCGCGTTACCACCCAACCTTCGCCGCACCAAAGATGATGCGAAACACGCTCCCGCCGCGCCGGTCCAACGACTTGTTATGCTGCGCCAGCCTTTCCTATTTAAGTTTAGATTGAATAAGGGGAAGTTGCTGCCGCTGTTTTTTCCCCTTATTCATCTTGGATTGCTTGTGTTTTAGTCTTTGGAGACACCCTATGAAATCTTCACCCCTGCGAAACGCAGCAGATCAGACATGAAGAATTTTCCGTCTTGCGTTGCGCCGAATTCGCCTTGCTTTGGCTGCCAAGTCGGCTCGGCGCTCAGGAACGATGACGGGTCTCCTTCAAGCAGACCAATGAGCACCTCCGCGACAATGCGACCGCCGATTGGCCCAAGTTTCTTACCACTACAACGTACCTCCGCTTCTTTGAGGACATAGAACCAGAGCGGCGTATTATCGTTGAAGGCTGCGGCGAGGTTGCGCGGCGGATCACCTGGTTTACCCCCCGGAGCGTTTGTTGGCAGAGCTAATTCGGCGGGCGTCAGGATGATGTTGCCCTGCGTCATGCCCATCGCCCTTGCGACCGCCTGACCGGAGGGCAGTCCGAGCGCTTTGCCGCGCAGTAGATTGCGTTGCGCAAGCGACTTGAACATATCGGTGATGAAGGGTAGCGAACCGAGACCGACGGCGATCTTCGCATCAATTCGACGTGAGTGCTGCGGCTTCAGTGCGACGCCAGAAAACTCAAAGAAGCGAGCCCACTGGATTTCCAGCCCAGCCCGCCGTTCTTGAAAACCGCGCAGGTCTTCGCCTTCATCGCCAAAGATGTCAACATCATTGGGGTCCTCCGTCGCCGGGTTAAGCTCATAATCGGTGCGGATCATGCTATGGCCGAAGCGATAGGCCGCGACTGAAAACTCGACCGGGATGAACGGCTGATTCCTGAAGTGATAGAACTTCAGATCAACGTTCAAGGCTCCCTGTATATCCTTTGTGCCTCCGCCGAAGGGAACTTTATATTTATCAAGCTTGACGATGTCGTTGACCACATCGTCGCCGCCAAGGATTTTTCGCAGGAAGTCATGTAAGACGACCCACTGGTAATGCCAGCGTACAATCCTGCGCCCCTCGTCAAAAAGATTGGGTGTAGCGGCGGGCAGAGCGTCCACAACCTTGTTGTGAAACTTAATGAACGCCAGATGGAGCTGAGAGACAATCGCATTCTCGTCGTTGCGCGGATCGCCTGTCAGAGCGCGCTTCGGGTTCGCACTGTTGCGCGGCAGATCATCCTCGCCAGCCGCGTTCTTGCCGACGAGCAGATGAATGCCGTCCGCATCGTAGAGATACGGATTGTTGTCCGGGCCGTCCGCGTAGAGCGAATCAAGATCATAGCGCGGTGTGCGGAAATTGCGCAGGGCGTCAGGGTCGTTGTCGCGCTGGAGTTTAGAGTTGGGATCGAAGGTGATGTCGTGGTCAATGAACTGACCGAAGTAAGTGAAGCCTGCGGGAATATCAGGGTTGTCCAGATTAGGATCGTCGGCTTGTGCCTGCGTCTCGATCATCAGTGCGCCTAGCGACAGAAGATCCGCATCGTCCGGAGCGAAAGGCGGAAGGTTGCGAAACATCCGCCCAAAACGTCCTTCGTACAGAGTCGAGCGCGGGACATCTTCAAGGCCGCGTAACGGTAGCACGCCATGAAAACGCTGTGGTGGGCTTGGACTGCTGTGCGGTGGCTGGTTAGAGAGTTTCATGTCTGGCATGTCAATTTCTCCTTTGATGAATGTTCTCTAAGGTGGAGAACAGGAAGGGGGTGAAAGATTTGAGGTACAGATCAGCGCTCATACCTCAAAGTTTTGCAGTTGGCGTCGCCGATGCTAAGCCCGTCCAAGCGCTTTAAGCGAAATATTCAGCGCGTTGGCGTGACTTCTCGGATAAGTTTAATCCTATGACTCAGCAGCGAGGTGGCGAAAGGAAACTCCCGAAGCTCGGAAGCTAACAAAAGCCAGCCTTAGATTAGGTGTAAGACCTGAAGTAAGGCGTAGGGAACCTATTCTTATAAAGCCAAGCTGTCAAGCCGAATTGCCATAGTAGATACCTCTCTCAACCAGCAGCATAACGTCTGAGTTGACCGGACGGCGCGAAATCTTTTCTCTTTGCGCTTATCCCTTTGCCTTAGCCGCCTCGCTCCCGCCGCTCCGGTCCAAACGAATAGTGCACCAAGTGTGAAAGCGACGCTAAGAGCGCGATATCGCGATAAGTTTCATTACGAGGTCAAAGGTGGCCCAAAGCCAGAATTAACCGGGCGCGGCGAGCCGTGATAATCAACATAGCCTCGCCGATGGAAGCAACGCTATTCGCTGCGGTTGAATGAGTGGTTATGCCGCGGTAAGTCCAGAGGGGCGATTGTTAACAACTAGTTATCGACTCCGCCCTTTTTATTTCCCCCACTAAGCCCGAGTGTTTGCGGCCCCTCTTTCTACAGGTCCCACGATCTCGCGAATACTCTTATTGAGATATTATCAAAGACGTACATCAGTATCAGACTATATGGCACGAAAGCTAGAATCACTTGCCAGTGCTCGGCTACTTCGAAAAAGTCAATCGAAGACACTATGCGCACGACTAATACAATGAGGCAGGTCACAAACGTAATTGCGGTGCAGGCCACCACCCCTCCTATTATTAGCTTGAACAGAGCAGGAGACCGTTCCCGGCTGATAACCACTTTCTTTTGGTCATAATAAGGCTCACCGCTACCAAGAATCAGGTAAATGCGCCCACTCTTCAGGTCCTTGAGCAAAAAGATAAGAGAGGCCACGACAAACAGTAGGCCAAACAGCGACCAGAAAAGACTAGCTGTGAGCATCTTCCCCTGCCTTAGCAAGCCTCGCGAAAAACTTCCCGATGAACCACACAACTTATAGTTGACCGGGCCGGTCCAACGAGTTGTTGGGCGCCCCAGATTGTAACGCGCTACCGATTTGTAGTTAAGAGAAACGCGCGAGCTCGGCATCACTGCAGCGAGCAAGTTTGTCTGAGCGCAAGCCGCGCGGCCGTCGTGTCAGAACCCGGAGCGGCAGCTATGGGATCATCACGCAACTTGAGTTTTGATCGGGTCGCTACCGCTCGCCGTTCTGACTCGGCCATGCGCGCCGATGCGTGATGAGTCATAGTAAGTTTCGAATTTGGAGTTTCGGGTTTCCAGTTTAAGAGAAGCGCGCAGGATGCGCGCGACCCGCAGGCAGGATGCCTGCGCTCCCAGTTACGGCGATTGCCAGAGTGAGTCTTTCGCGTAAGGCTTCAGTAAAGTCTTCCAGGCAGTCTCGATCCGCTGATAATCCTTCTCGCAAATCTCGGCGCGTTCGTCAGGCAGGCGATCGCCCGTCAGCAGCTTCGCATTCTGCTTCGGGTCACGACCATAAATCATACAGAGTGTGTCGTAGTACCTTTGCGCGTCCAGCGAATGCTCGTCCCAATAAGCCGGCGGCTCACGAAGCGAATCCTGCGAAAGGACTTTGTACGTGTGCGCGACCTGCATGGCTTTGCGCGCGCCATCCGGCTGACCCAATAGCACCAACGTCGAGAATTGGTCGGCGGCGTCTTCCTCGCGGCCGGTCACCGGCACATGAAGAATGTCAATCAGCGCGTGCGCCGATTCGTGCAGGAAGACTGCGACGACGAGGCTCTCGACCGAGTCACGAACCAAACCTTTGTCGTTGTTACGGCGAGAAACCAGATGCTGCATCTCATCCAACCATTCATGGCAGATGGTAACGTGGTGGTTCTGCTCGTCGTAGTAAACCTCAGAGTCGTGACAATCTTCGAAGGAAGTCTGGATATCAACCGGCAGATTGATCGAGTCATTCAGACGCGCAACCATGGCCCTGACTTTCGCTTCACTGTCGGCACGAAGTGACATGGAAGATGAACCGATAAAGCGTTCGCGCGGATTGAGTAAGGTGAAACCGCGCTTCGCTCGAGAGTTGATGAATGGCGCTTCTGATTCTCGCGGCGTATCGACCTGATTAGCGACAGCCAGGAGAGCCGTTGAACTGCTGCGCTGCGCAGGCGGTCGCCAACCGGCCACGCCGGCAATCCCGATCACCGTCAACAATGAAAGCGCGATAATTCGCCGTCGCAGGGGTCCGGTGGATCTCGGTGCCTCTGCGGTGAACTCTCTCTTAGGGCTTTGCCCAAAAACAAGGCAAGAGGCAACTCGTCCCCGATAGCGGACGGTCTGAAAATACCCCAGCGCTTTAGCGCTGGGATCAACGCGCGAAGATCGGCAAGTCGGTGAAACGGACGATAGCGGTTTAGAATCGACAATCTCCAGCGTAGATTCTGTCGCCCGCTTCGCGGGCTCTGGTTTGGCAGGTTGCCGCGTTACCCAGCGCTGAAGCGCAGGGCTATTTTCATTTCGTCCGCTTCGCGGACGATAAAGCGTGGCAGCTAGACTTTTTGGGCGAAGCTCTTTCTCAGCCATGTTTCACCACATAGACACAGAGGCTGCCCAGAGACACGGAGAAACCGTATAGAAGTTTCAGCGAATCGCTTTAAGCATAAAAGCCGCCTTCAGCTCGCCATCGTGTGAGGCTGAATTCTCGTCGCATACCGCAATACAAGCAGGTGACGAATGTCTGGCCCGCGCGGGTGAATGGACGACTCACTGTGTAATGCCGACAGCCAAACAGGCGACGGCTGACCGATTCAAATATTCCGTCATCATTCCGGACACGGGGAATAGGCTGACGCGGGACCAACCGTAAAACGTTCTGCTTTGACACGAACACCTCAACTCATCAATCAAGAGGGCTAGTGAGTCGCAGAAGAGTGGATCAATAAATCGCAGTGGCTGGATCCGAAAGCGATGTTGGTTGTGATACGACCGCGGTAACGGCTCGGGCGGCTTTCGAGATGACGTGCCCAGTCTCTCTTAGATTCCCTGAAGGTAATGCGCGCAAATTGTTTACGACACTCCTGACGCCGCGCGCTCTGAGCGCTGCTCGTTTTGCCGCCGCTTTGCTCAAGCGACCGGGGACCGTGCCGCCAAGCGTCACGATCCCCTGATGCACACTCACACATAACTCACGCGATTGAATGGTTCCTGCGAACCGGAGTTCCCGCAATACCCATTGCTCGATCTCACTATCAGTCATGATGCTTTCCCTCGCTTGCTCATGAAAAACTCGACAGACAGTTCCCGCGACATTAGTTGGTCACGTCGAGCGAAAGCAAGGTGCTCGCAATCACAACCGTGTCTGGGGAGAACCAAAGCACTTCTGGTTATGGCGTCTGGCCAACGTTTCCCGAGATTCCCTTGTTCTTCAGCAGCCGGATTTCGACACGGCGGTTTTTGGCTCGGCCTTCAGCAGTTTTGTTTTCTGCGGTAGGCTCCAATTCCCCGTAACCGAAGGGCTGAATTAGGCGGCTCTGTTGCATCTTGTGCTGGGTAATCAAGTAGTAGATGACGGCTTTCGCCCTACGTTCGCTGAGATCGCGATTGCGCGCGGTGTTGCCACTCGTATCTGCATAACCGATTACCGCGACCATCCAACCCTTCCGATCCTGCGTCTTGGCCCATTCAGCGGCTTCATCGATCGTCGCTTTACCTTTCGGCCCGAGCGTTGCGCTGCCGGTGGCGAAAAGAACAGTGATCGTGCGAACCGGATCGTAGTCATCAAGGCCATTGATCCGGTTGTTCGCATAGTCGGCGGGATCCTGCGCTTTCTTGGCCGCATCAGCCGCAGCTTTCGCATCTGCCCTGGCGGCAACTGCTACGGCCTGCGCTTCTTCCAGTTGTCGCGCCTGCCGCTCTTGCTCCTCCTGCTGGGCCTTCAACTTCGCGTTCGTCTCGGCCTCGATCGGGTCGAGCGTGTTTTTCAGCGCCTGGGCCGTTCTCAGATCCTGTTCATCGAATCGGATCTTTTTCGCCACAACCTGGCCTTCCGAATTCCCCGTGCCGTCAACTTCCAGTCTCAGGCCACGCAGGATGTAAGTTGCGCCGTAGTCCTTCGAACCGCGGAACACGCCTTTCTTATGGCTCTTGACCTCAGTGTCTGAGGTTATGAGTACTGTTGTTTGCGGTCCGCCCATGGTGTCACCCATCAAGAAGGTGTCGCCTTCGCGTTTGGTGACGACCCCTTTAAGTTTCTCAACTTTCTGTCCATCGGCTATTTGGCCATTGACGGTGGCGGCGGCGAAATTAAACGCGGCTACCAAACCAACTATCAACGCCAGCCTCGTTACTCTAAGTAAACTAAAGTTCACTTTTCTCATTGTGTCCTCCTTCAAAGACTCCTCCTGTCAGAATGCGGCGTTTGTCGGGGGGAAGGTTGTGCCATCCGCTTGGCATGGTGCCAAGGCCAACTACCGCCTTGCGTATCTTCGAGATGCTAGCCGCGCATTCACCTGGTTGATACTGTCAATTGTTACAGTTCTAGCGAGGGGAAGATTGTTTGGTTGCGGACTGTCTGCGCGCTGTGGCACGCGCCAAAAGCTTTACGCTGATCCGCCAAAGCGCGCGACTACGACAGTGACGTTGTCGCGACCGCCGGCGGCCAACGAAAGCGAAACCAATTCTTCACACGCGGACGATGCGGACGACGCGTCGGACAATGCGGAAGCGATCGTCGTGTCATCTACCATCGCCGTCAGTCCGTCGGTGCAAAGGAGAATCTGATCGTGCGGACGTAATTGAATCCGCTTGACTTCGGGTTTTGTGCGCGTGCCCAAAACGCCGAGCGCCGCAGTCAACACGTGCCGCATCGATCGTGCGGCCGGATCGGCGCCACTCAAGCCCGCGTCGATTAGCTCTTGTGCGACAGTGTGATCGCGCGTCAACTGTTTCAGCACTTTGTTGCGATAAAGATAAGCGCGCGAATCTCCGATGTGGCCGACGATGATGTCGTCGCCAAGAGTCGCCGCCGCCGTCAGCGTCGTGCCCATGCCGCTGAGAGACGGATCGTCGTCGGCTTGCTGCTTCAGCGTCTGGTCGATGCGAAAGAACCGCTCGGTCATTCGCTCAAGCACGGCTTCGACTTTATCGTGATCTTCAAATCCCATTATCCAATCGGGCGTTTCAATAATTAGTTCAATCAGTTTCGTGAGCGCCGTGCGGCTGGCAACTTCGCCGCCAATTCGCCCGCCCAGACCATCCGCGACCAGCAAACCATAGCCGGTCAAATCGTAATTTGTCTGAGCGCTGCCACAATCCAGATTCGTCGAAATGTTCTCCAGCGAACGACGGAAACGCATCACAAGGTAGTGATCTTCGTTGCGCAGCCTGACACACCCGCGGTGAGTCGCGGCGGCCACATCGATTTTCATCAAGGCGCCGGGATCGGATACGTAACTGTCTTCGAGCGCGTCGACGAGCAACTCGGCAGTTTCAATATGATCTTGCTTCGCGCTGGCGCTTCCCATGGGTCGTTGAGGATACTCCTGCGTCGCGAAATGGAGCGCCTGTCAAAACTACCAGTTGGTAAACAGCTGCTCCGGCCGTAGGGTGAACTCGCATCGCCAGCATTGCGATAGGTTAGGTCCCAATGCAGAAACACGTCATTGGTTGTTTGATCGTCATTGTATTTCTCTTTGCCCAATCTGCGCGCGTCTTCGCGCAGGACTCACCGAGTGCGGCGGAAGCGGCACACCAGTTACGCAATCAATTAAGTCAGCTCAACGATCGAGAGGCGGAAATCAAAATCCGTCTGCAGGAATTGGACTACGAGCTTAAACCGGAGAATATCGAACGCTACTTTGCCGGCGTGGGCTCTGTGCATCCTGAAGAGTTACGCGAAGCGCGTCGCAAGAGATTGCAGATCGAAAAGGATCGGCTTCAGGCGCAGCTGACTGAGATCGGTCAAAACCGCCAACAGTTAGAGGCCGCGATTGTCGCAGCCGATACGAAGGCGTATCACGCCAGCGCGGTGGGTGCGGCTTCATTAAAACGCGGAGCGCTCGGGCAAATATTCACGGCCACAACTTTGCAGTTAGCGGCGATTGCCTTTGCGTTGTTGGTGATTGGCATCCTGCTGGCTGCCAGACGCAGACATCACCCGAAATCGTCTTAAGAAGAAGGAAGGTAAACACGTATGAGAATCACACGAACGCTTAACGTTTTCAGCATCGCCTTAGTCATATTGATCGGATGCGTGGCGGCATCGGCGCAGGACATCAAGTACAACTTCTTGCCGGGAACCGACTTCGCGAAATACAAGACCTACAAATGGGCGCGGGCAGAGAAAGCCCAATATCCGAATCAAATCCTGGACGGTCAGATCATGCAGGCGATCGACGCGCAACTTGCATTGAAGGGTCTGCGAAAGAGTTCAAGCGATGATGCCGATCTGGTTGTCATCTACCAGGCTGCTGTCGACCAAGAGAAGCAATGGAACTCGTACAGCACTGACATGGGCGGTGGATGGGGCTATGGCCGCTGGGGCGGCTGGGGCGGCTACGGTGGCGGGATGTCGACAACTACCACAACCAGCGAAACGATTAACATCGGGACAATCAATGTAGATATCTACGATGTCGCCGCCAAGAACCAAATCTGGCGCGGCGCTGCCAGCAAGACGCTAGGATCCGGCAAGGACCCGGCGAAAGTTAATAAGAACCTGAACAAGGCAATGGAGAAACTCTTCAAGAAATACCCACCGCCGCCGAAATAAATTGGCGCATCTCTCAGCCTCAGCGCGTTATCAGAACCGCGAGCGGTCGCGAGCGGGATAAAGG
>JBKPPE010000565.1:0-7053 GCA_046733375.1 Acidobacteriota bacterium
TTGCTGATCGAGAACTGAAGCTTCCTCGATCTTCCATTCAGCATCGTTCGGAAAATACCGCTTTCGAAGTTCAGAAGTACACGCAACTGACTGCGGATCGTAATCGAACGAATGCACTCGCGCACCTAAACGGCGCGCCGCCAGGCTGAACAACCCGCTGCCCGATCCGATGTCGATAAACCTGAGCCCTTCCAGTGAATCAATATCCAGCATCTGCTTTAAAGACGTCTCGGCTTCGTTTATCCGATTGTCGTCGAGCAGCTCGAGGAACTGACTCCAGTTCTTTCCAAACTCAAAACGATCACCCCTGGCCGTTTCGGCCGCGTGGCCTGTCAATTTACGTGTCTCTTGTTGGTGAGTTGCGATTGAAGCCATTACATTAGCTCGGTTAACACCTCTCGGAATTCAGCAGCGACTGTCTTAGCTTCGAACTCCTCGCGCACTTCTGAGCGACCCCATCCCGAAGCAACATTGTCTCGCCGCTCCCAAATAAATGAGAGAAATCGTCGTAGTACGTCAGCAACCTGATCAGCCGATGCCGGGTCAGCTACCCATCCGCCGAGGCGCGAGATCAAGTAGGCGGCGGTGCCGGGTGGCGTTATCCCGATTATTGGCCGATCGGCACCGATATACTCAATCAATTTCGAAGGCAGAAAAACGCTTTCTGTATCCTTCGAGACCGGAGCATCGATTACCATCAAGCCCGCTGCTGAAGTCATCAACGCAAGGCTCTCGCCGTAATTCACACGAGGACGAAATACCACCAGATCTTCTGGCAACTGAGAAAGGCCCATCTGTTGCAGATTCAACTCGTGTACTTCACCTACGATCTCAAAACGAAACCTCTGCAGCAGTTCCGGCTCCACGCTCGTCAAAATTTCGATTGCTTGGAATAGCGGCTTCGGCGTGCGGCTCCGATATAGATCGCCCAGGTATCGAATAATCAAACGGCCGTCATCATTGGTTGGAACACCGTGGAAAAGCTGCGGCTCGTACGCGTGAGGAACAATTCTTACCTTTGCACGTAGAGCGGGCCGGTACTTCTTCATCACCAGCGCCGCCGTTTCGGCGGATGTAAAGACAAGGCGATCCGCCTGCTCGATGACCCTGCGCTCGAGCCGGCTATTTAATGCTCTCGTTAATCGATCATCGGTTCTAAATGGACTATCGACCCATGGATCACTGAAGTGCGCGAGCCAGGGAAGTTTCAAACGTCGCTTCAGTTCCAAACCAATGATGCTGTCGATGAGGGGAAAAGCAAACGTCACCAATACGTCCGGCCGAAACTGCTGTGTCTTCATAAAACGGTCAATTCTACTGAGCACCGGTTTCTTCCAAGGAACAAGATGATCAGGTGTTCTCGACCACACCGGCAAGTAGATTCGACGCGAAAATCGGTCCAATAAATTCCGGCCCGGTGAATTTGTAAGCGGGACACGCAACATCCCTTCAAGAAAACATTCCATGTCTCCCAAACCCGCAGCGTCGCTGTGTTCTGCTGCGTTGCCTTCGCAAACCAGCACGGTAGAAGCATTCAAGTATTTCAGGAGTCGTGATACCTGGATGGCCCTTGGTTCTTGGTGGGGGGGATATGAAAAAGACACCGCCAGTAACTTGGGGGCAGCATTATTATCATGTGAATCGTCATGCCCCCGATGCCTTAAATTCGCGGGCACTCCGATCTTCGAACAAACAGTTGGTTCCATTTAAACCAAGGTCCGTAAAACACCAGGCACTCGGACGCTAGACCTCAGTATCTCATAGGGGCGGCAACCTACCGAGTTCGCCGTCGAACTCTGACGGTTAAGGCAGCCAGGCCACCCGCAAGCGCCAAAAGTGTGGCAGGTTCCGGCACCGGCTCTGCAACCTTGAAGGAATAGCTATAAGAGTTGACAGACTGGCCCTGATTGGGACCACCAGGAATGACAAAATCAGGGTTACTGTTCAGCAGATCAACAGTGAGTGTTGCAGGTATCGCAAATTGGTTGGCGCCGGGTGAGACAACCGAGAATATGAGCGTGAATGGCGGTTGTACAGTACCAAATAGAGGAATCTGAAAACTCTGAACGATGGGGGCACTCCCCAGCTCGTTGTACGTGATCATCAAGGTGTCGACCATCCCCGTCCCGAGCGTACCTCCGATATCGACACTGAAGTTAAGAGTTTTGCCGAACAGCGTCGTACCTGGATTGGAGAACAAGTCGACCTGGGTCGTATTGTTATTTTGAAAAGCCGTTACGTTACTAAAAAACAGTGGATCTGCCGACGCAGTTCGCTCCGTCGCGCCCAGCAAAAGCAAGACAGCAACGACGAAAATGGCCTGGTGTAACCTGGTTCGATTTGTGGTGGAGACTCGCATAATTTTCGATGCACTACGTTAGAACAAAACTGTAATCGAGCTCATTTACCAGGTTTGTGTGCAGTTGCACCGACTTATTTGATCGCACTGCACTTCTGTTGCCGTCTTCTCTTAGCGACCGCGACAACGATAATAAATTAGCTTAAAATACTCAACCGCAACCATTTGCCAGCCGCGCGCATGCAACCACCATGTTGCCGGAGGAGGTGTCTGGATTCCAGTTGCGACCGGATCAAGTCCGATTTGCGTGTTACTCCCCTGAAAACGAGTGCGGAAACTGCTTAAGGCACGTCTCGAGTGATACGAGGAAGTAACAATCAGAATCGAGTTGAGGTTGTGAGTCTTTGAGTATTCGCTAATCCGCACGGCCTCGTCCCAGGTGCTACTAACGGGTGGTACAACCACCTCGATGTTTTGCGCAGGAACTCCCAGGCGCAGCAGTTCTTTGACGGCGATCTCGTGAGAATATGGATTGCGCTGTTCGGCAGCCGACCAGCTTCCCTGCTGGTTGTCAGTGGTCAGAAGGATCCTCTGCGCACGTTGTTGCGCAAACAAATGAGCCGCATGCTGCACACGCTCCCGAAGAGTTGCAGAGCCACTGAGAACTAGGATCGCGTCGGCGCGCTCGAGCGGAGCGCTAACGATCAACCAACGTGCGCCCAGCCACGCCACCAGCCACAGGCACGTCAACAGCAGACAACCAATCGCGCAAAGGCGCAAAGCTCTTCCTGGTTTTCCTTTTCGGGCTTGCACCTTGCGTGAGAGATTTTTGCTAAGAAGCATGCGCCACTACCAGCAAATGCCCTGATAGCAGTCGCTTGAAGTCGTATCGAACAGTCTCACCAGATCGATTACAACTTGTCCTTCCGTCCGCTTCTGTTCGATCGCCTTAAACTCTTCATTCTTGTTGCCCAACACCAGGACCTCCGCAAACTCGAGCACCTCGTCTATGCTTGTCCGCATAAGTTGCGCGATGTGCGGAATCTGGCGTTCGATATATTCCTTGTTCGCTCCGAAAAGACGCGCGAGCGAGACGTCGCGATCGTAGATCTGTAACTGAAGTCCTTTGCCGAGGAGCGTCTCTATTAAGGTGACCATCGGCGATTCGCGAAGATCGTCAGTGCCTGCTTTGAAGCTAAAACCAAACACTCCGACACGCTTCTTGCTTGTAGCGAGTACCATCTCAACTGCACGTTCGACCTGTTGTCGATTACTCGGAAGGATAGACGACAGAACGGGCACTTCGATGTCGACCTGTTTTGCCTTGTAGTTGATCGCGCGCAGATCCTTTGGTAGACACGAGCCGCCGAATGCAAACCCGGGTTTCAAGTAGTAAGAAGAAAGATTCAACTTTGTATCACGACAAAAAATATCCATTACTTCGTGGCTATCGACGCCAACTGCCTTGCAGATATTTCCGATCTCATTCGCAAAACTCACTTTCAGCGCGTGAAAACAGTTACAGACGTACTTGACCATCTCGGCCGTTTTCACGGAAGTCGCAATAACGGGAGCGTCCACGCCACTGTACAGTGCCTGCACCGTCGCGGTCGTATCTTCATCGTCAGCTCCAATCAAGGTGAAGGGCGGAGCATAAAAATCTTTCAAGGAAGAGCCTTCACGCAGGAACTCAGGATTAATACAAACTCCGAAGTCGATTCCCACGTGCTTTTCTGAATATTTTTCAAGTGTTGGAACCACCACGCTCTCGATCGTTCCCGGTAGCATCGTGCTTCTGATTACGACTGTGTGATGTGCATCCTTGTCTTTGAGCGCAGCGCCGATCTCTTCGCAGACGCGCGTCACGTAACGAAGGTCCAAACTACCGTTTGAATTGCTCGGGGTACCCACGCAAACCAAAGAAACTTCGGAGTCTCGCACGGCTGCGGTTGAATCCGTTGTCGCGCTGAGACGCTTCGCCTTAACGACTTCCTTCGACAGTGGTCCGATTCCGGCCTCGACGATCGGGCTTTCACCGCCGTTGATCATTTCAACCTTGTTTGGATTGACGTCAACGCCAATAACAGTGTGCCCCTCTTTCGCGAAGCACGCCGCCGAAACAGATCCAACATAGCCAAGACCGAAGATGCTTAGTTTCATAAAGGAACGCGCTATTCTCTCACTGGCTTTAACAAGCGAACCAGGAAACTGGAACCCCAACTAAGATGAATCGCTGCGAAGATCAATGGCATCAAAATCACCATTCGTAAACCGCCGCGCGATCTTTTCGTTGCCTGCCAACCCGCTGCAGTCGCGCAAATAAGATACGTGACGATCTCGGCGAGTAATAACCACCACGCTGGCCTCCAAAATAGGCCGGCCAATCCGAGAAGCAAAATGGAAGCAAAAAAAAGCGGTGCCACAAGATGACGAAGCTTTGTCGAGCGCGGATGAAGCTTGATCATCTCGGCTTTCCAGCCACCGTAGCGCACGTACTGCGATACCAGGCCTCTTAACGTCGTGCGCGCGAAATAATCGCAATGGCCGAGCCGGTCCAGGATGACCTGGCGGCCTGACCGCCTCACACGATAATTGAAGTCGTAATCCTCGTTCGTAAGAAGCGATTCATTGTATCCGCCCAGCTCTTGCCACAGCGACTTCTTGAAACACGCAAACGCTACGGTATCGACAGCCTCTTGCGTCGGGCCACTTGCACCAAGTCGATATTTAGCATCGCCGATACCAAAAGGATGCGAAACGGCCGCCGCAATCCCTCGTGCCACAGCCGAGTCGGCTCCGGCTCTTACAATGCACGGCATTCCAACGACCCCCGCCTTGCCCGTCTCCAACACCTCAACACAACGACGGATGTAGCCATCAGACGGGGCGGCGTGCGCATCCATGCGAGCAATTACGGCTCCTTTGGCTGCGGCAATGCCCAGATTCAGCGCAGTCGGAATATTGCGAGCAGGATTTTCAACCAATGAGACTGATACTTCGGGCCGCCGTCTTCGAAAATCGTCGATCACTGCGCGGCTATTGTCGTCCGACAGGCCGTCGACGACGATAATTTCATAACGATCGAGCTCGAATTGATGGGCCAGTTGTTCGAGAGCCTTACCAATAAAGCGCTCCTCGTTGTAGCAGGGAATAACAACTGAGACGGTTTCCATCGAGTATCAGTCACGGATACAGATTACACAGATTTCACAGATTGCGCAGATACTAGATCTTTCTCGCCGGCATAATCTGTGGACATAGAATGCTTCCTCACGGTCGCTTCACAAACGTCGGCAAAACGTTTGGCAACTCCACTCCATCCGAATTTCTCGCGGACCACGCGCGCTGACTCCTGGCCCAACTTTCTCGCAGCTTCTGGGGTTGTGAGGAGATCGACCACGGCCGCGGCAAAAGTCTCGGGAGTATCGGCAATGCGTAGTTCTTTCCCATCGGTTACCGGCAGTCCCTCGGCGCCGATCGTCGTTGAAACAATTCCTTTTTCCATGGCCATTGCTTCGTAGATCTTCAAACGCGTGCCACCACCGATTCTCAAGGGAACGACGTAAGCCGCGGCGCGCTCCATATGTGGCCTGACATCGTCGACGCGGCCGGTAACGACGATCGAAGAATCGCGGCGGCTCAAATCGAGCAAACTGGGATAGGGGTTGCGTCCCACGACGGTAAGCGTCGCATTCGGAATCGAGCGTCGAATGATCGGCAGAATCTGATCGGTGTAATAACGAATGGCATCTTCATTCGGGAGCCAATCCATCGATCCGGTGAAGACGACGTTGTGCGAATCGACTTTTTCGGTGCCGGAAGGCCTGAAGAAATCGGTGTCGACTCCCGTTGGCACTTCAAACACCGCGCTGGCTCCGTACTGCGATCGCATCTGGTCGCGGTCTTCTGTAGACACGGCAACGACTGCATCGAAGCGACGACACATTTCTTTTTCAAATCTCACCATCTTGCGCCACTGTCCGCGAAGATAAGCTTTATTGAGTGCATTATTTTGAACTTCGAAGTGACGCTTCCAAATCATCGCTTCAACATTGTGCTGGAAGAGAATCGCGGGGCACGGCAAAGTTGGCGGAACATTGATCGCAGGCGCGAGGAAGTCGCAAATGACAACATCGACTGTTTGATTGTTCGTACGCTCAACGATCTGCTTCCGCATCCCGGGCGATTCGTACTTTTTAATTGCGTAGGGAAAACGAGACGCCAGGTTGAGCAGCAGTTCAGCGTAGAAACCTTTGGAGAACTTTTCTCGCGCCTGGTAAGGAACAGAGACAAGCTCGTGACAGTATTCCTGAGCGCGCTCACGCGCCTCGCCGTGGGCTGAACCATCATCGAGAGTGAGATAGGTGATGTGATGATCGCCCTTCAGTTCCTTCAACATGTTGTAAGTGCGGATCTTCCCACCCTTATCGACCGGATGGAGCAGTTCAGTTTTGAGCCATAGGATTCGCACTTATGAAGGGTTATTTACTGTCGGCGATTGTGGACTTTGGGACGAGTTTGCACTTCACCACGGCCGTGGTGAACTCACGAGTCAAACTGTTGGCGAAAAGTTTCAATTTGCGGATTGGCACCGGTTCGATGCTCTCAAATTTAAAATCGCTCTGGGCCACGATTTTTTTGAAGCGGCTCACGGTCAGTTTGTTGAGTCCTCCGACCACTTCCTCGAAATGGTATGCTGACCGGCCTGAGTCTTCGCGATACCAGCGCATCAGCACCGCTTCACTGAAAACGAG
>JBKPPE010000566.1:0-5525 GCA_046733375.1 Acidobacteriota bacterium
TCTGTAATCGGCGAACACATCGCCACTTCTGCAGCGCGCGCGGGCGCGATCCCGTTCGCGATCAGTTGCGCCGCATAAATCAACAGGCGCGTCGACACGCCTTCTTCCAATCCATGGCCGCGCAGGTTGCGCACTTTGTGACCAATCAGGACCAGATCGCGCGCGGTGCCTTCGTCAACGCCGCCTTCACGCGCGACGATTGCCGCCTCCAAATCCTCGGTTGGATAATCAAAGTCGATGGCGACAAACCGCTGGCGGGTCGACTGCTTCAGGTCCTTCAAAATCGATTGATAGCCCGGGTTGTAAGAAACGACCAGCATGAAATCCGAAGGTGCGTCGAGAATCGTGCCGCGCTTTTCAATCGGCAGGCGACGCCGATGGTCGGTGAGCGGATGAATGATCACGACTGTGTCTTTGCGCGCTTCGACCACTTCATCCAGATAGCAGATCGCGCCATGACGAACGGCTGAAGTCAGCGGGCCATCATGCCAAACGGTTTCTTCACCTTCGATCAAAAATCGGCCGACAAGATCGGTTGAAGAAAGATCCTCGTGACAGGCGACCGTGATCAGCGGACGCTCTAGCCGCCACGCCATGTGCTCAACGAAACGGGTCTTCCCGCAGCCGGTCGGGCCTTTCAAAATCACCGGCAGCCTGGCCGCGTGCGCGGCTTCAAACAGGCCGATTTCGTTATCGACCGGAAGGTAATACGGCTCGTCGGCGATTCTATATTCTTCGATTGCGCGTTCAGCCATCTGGGTACGCACGCCTCCGGCGTGCTGGGCTTCAGAATCTATATCATAGCATTGAGAATACCGGGGACGCGGCGTCCATTCGCCTTCGCGCGCTACTCCAGCGCCAATCTTCAGGTCTCTCGCATAATCCTGCTTTGACGGGGTTGTCTTCAATATATCTCAATGCGTTGGTGAAGTGGCGTTCATTGCGAATGTAACGATCGTACGGCTCACGAGCCCACAATTGACCGCTGCGTCCAAGGATGTTGTTGCACTGATGAGCCGTGAAACTCTTCCACGAGTGGACAATCTGGCTCATCGTAAACTCCGTCGTTGGAGTGAAAAGCGTATGCACGTGATTAGGCATGACACACCATGCATGCAAAAGGTACCGCTCACCGTCGAAATGCAGCAGGGCACTTTCGATGATTTCAGCCAGCCGATGCTCCTTCAGAAAGCACGAGCCATAGCCGCTATCGAGGAACACCTGAATCCGTTTTCGCCATTCGAGATCAGCTTCCCTCTGTGTCCGCGTCCCGAGTTCCGCACGCCAGCGGTTGAGAACCGATTGAGGCAACGAATCGAACAAATGAAATGTGACGTGTTGTGTCAAGCCGTCGCCATCGAAATGAGGAAAGTAGCCGCGCGAATGCCAACGGTCGCGGAGGTTATCTTTCGGCAGAATTACCCGTCCTTTGAAAGTTTTGGGCATTTGCATTCGCACGCCTCGGGCGTGCTCATTATGATCAAACGCGAGGCGTAATCTATCATAGCCAAAGAAGACAGGAAGCAAGAGCACGCCGGAGGCGTGCGTACCCAGGAATGAAGATCGCAGTAGCCATGTCAGGCGGCGTGGATTCGTCCGCGGCCGCGGCCATTTTGAAGGACCAGGGTCATGAGCTGGTCGGCTTCACCATGCAGTTGTGGAATCAGCGCCGCGGCATCAGTGTCGATGAAAACGGCGAGCCGCTGCCTTCGCGTTGTTGCTCGCTGGATGATGTTTACGACGCGCGTCGAGTGGCCGAAGAACTTGGCTTTCCTTTCTACGTTCTGAATCTGGAAAAGGAATTTGAGCGCGACGTAGTTCAGCCGTTCGTCAACAGCTATCTCAATGGCGAGACGCCGATTCCGTGCGTGGCTTGTAATAGCCGTTTGAAATTCGCTTCGCTCGACAAGTTGGCGGATAGCCTGGGCTGCGCAAAGGTCGCGACCGGTCATTACGCGCGCGTTGAATTTGACGAAGCTACGAATCGATATCGGCTGCTGCGTGGACGCGACCCAAATAAGGACCAGTCATATTTTCTTTGGGAGCTAACGCAGGACCAACTGTCCCGTGCGATGTTTCCACTGGGCGAACTCTCAAAGAGCGATGCGCGCCAGGCCGCGCGTGACAGTCAACTCGCCGTCGCCGAGAAGAAAGAGTCGCAGGAGATCTGTTTCGTTCCCGATGGCGATTACGCGGGCTTCATCGATCGCTATCTCGCCGCCGAGCAGCAAACCGATCGTTTGCATGGCGCAGGTGAAATCGTGGCGCGCGATGGAACCGTGATCGGAACGCACGGTGGCATTCACCGTTACACGATCGGCCAGCGACGCGGCATTGGCATCGCTAATGCACGACCGCTGTACGTGCTCGGCGTCGAGCCGAAAAAAAATCGTGTCGTAGTGGGCTACGATGAACAACTGCTCACCGACGAATTTACGGCGGCAAGCGTAAATTGGATCGCGTTAGACCAGCCATCTGAGCCCGTTCGCGCAGAGGTGCGAGTGCGATATCGCCACACGGCAGCCCTCGCGACGATCACGCCCGCGGCAAATAACTATGCAATGGTGAAATTCGACGAGCCGCAGCGCGCCATCACACCCGGCCAGGCGACAGTCTTTTATCGCGGCGATGAAGTCGTCGGCGGCGGCTGGATCGTGAAGGAGGACTGAGTGCCGAGGACTGAGGACTGAGAAGTGGCTTTTTTTCTCAGTACTTAGTCCTCAGTCCTCCGTCCTAAAACTTTTTCGCTTCTTGCTCGTACTCACGTACTACAAACTCAATCTATAGGAATTCATCGATATGGCAATGTCTACAACCCGTAAAGTCGTCCTGACGATCTCTGGAATCGTTTTGGGACTCATTCTGATTGTCTTTATCGGCACGGCGATTCTGGTATCGGCGCTTCGCGGCGAACAGCCATCAATCAAAGACAACAGCGTGCTCGCGCTGAGAGTCTCTGGCCCGCTGCCTGATTACGTTCCCGACAACACGCTAAATCGCTTGTTTGGAAATCCGCCACAGTCACTCAGCAGTCTGCTTGCGCAATTTCGTAAAGCGCAGGCCGACAAGCGAATCAAGGCGATCATCCTGGACGTCGATGCGTCAGAAACCGGCTGGGCGAAAGCCGAAGAGATTCGCGGCGCGATCGCGGATTTTCGCGCGTCCGGCAAACCCGTCTACGCATACATGGAGACCGGCTTCAACAAGGACTACTACGTCGCGGCCGCGTGCGACAAGATTTACGTGCCGCCTTCGGGTGAGTTGTTTGTGACGGGCCTGGCCGCCGACGTGATGTTTTTCCGCGGCACGCTCGACAAGCTCGGCGTTTATCCGGACGTCTATCAGATTGGGAAGTACAAGAGTGCCGGCGATATGTTCACACAGAAACAGATGACGGATGCCCATCGTGAGTACATCAACTCGCTGCTCGACGATTTGTACGGCCGCCTGGTTGACGGTATCGCTAGAGGACGGGGCAAGTCTGCCGATGACGTGAAGAAGATAATTGACAATGCGCCTTACACCGCCAAGCAGGCGCAGGAGCAAGGGTTGATCGACGGCGCACTCTATCGCGAAGACGTCGAGAAAATGATTAAGAAGAATCTGGGTTACAACGACAACGATGAACTGCGTGTGGTCAAGGCTTCCGATTATCGAAAGATCACGCAAGAGTCTCTCGGCCTGAACAAAGGCGAAAAGATTGCCGTCGTGTATGCCTCCGGCGATATCATGTCCGGCAGCTCGCAATTCGGAAACGGCGGCGAAGAAACAATTGGCTCGGATTCGCTGGTGCGCGTCCTGAATGAAGTCCGCGACGACAAGTCGATCAAGGCGGTGGTGCTTCGGATCGATAGTCCCGGCGGTTCGGGTCTCGCGTCGGACATCATTTGGCGCGGCATTGAATCCCTCAAAGCGAAAAAGCCGGTAGTCGTCTCGATGAGCGACGTCGCGGCATCGGGCGGTTATTACATTGCCTGCAACGCGAACAAGATTGTCGCGCAGCCTTCCACGATCACAGGTTCAATCGGAGTTGTCGGTGGCAAGCCGGTCGTGAAAGGTTTCTACGATTGGATTGGCGTCACAAACGAATATGTCCTGCGTGGCACAAACGCCGGGATGTTCCGCGAAACCGAGAAGTTCAGCGACGGCGAGCGCGCGAAATTCGAAGAGTTTCTCAAGAGCACGTACGACGACTTCACTTCGAAAGTGGCGAAAGGCCGGGGGAAGGATCAAGCGTACATCGATTCCATCGGCCAGGGGCGCGTATGGACTGGCCGACAGGGAAAAGAGAACGGTCTGGTTGATGAATACGGTGGCCTCGACAAGGCAATCGAAATCGCCAAGCAACTCGCGAATATTCCCGCCAACAAAGGCGTGCAGCGAATCATTCGTCCCATACCGCCGAGTTTCTGGGAACAACTTTTCAGCGACTCCGACGAAGACGAGACCGAAGCGGCGCCCGAAATGAAACAGCAACAGGCGATGGTAGCCGCAATGCCGGAAGACATGCGCCACGCTTTTCGTTTCCTGCAAATAATGGATCGCGCCAAGCGTGGAGAGGCGGCGTATCTTTTGCCGTTTAGCCTGCGGATACGGTAACTTACGTGGCGCCGGCGTCTCGATCGTGACGACGCGCAAGATGCGCGTGCCACTGGTTTTCGAACCTGCGGCGATCGGCTGCCGTATTCCTTTTACTCATGTTTTGTCCAGGCTGCGGATCAGAAGAACGTCAGGCGAGTCAGTTCTGTCGCGCCTGCGGCACTGACTTGCGCGCCGTGCGCGTGAGTTTGGAGCGGCCTGATTCGATCACCGCTTCGGCCGTCACGGCGCGGGAAGAAATCGGCCGCGCGGTCGCGGATCAAATTCGCCGGGTCGAAGACGCGCACGATCTCAAGAGAGTTGCGGAAGACGTCCTGCCGCAAATCGAAAAGTTCCTCGAATCCCCGGAAGAGAAGCGCCTGCGGCGCGTGCGCACTGGAGTCGTCACTGCTGCCGCAGGTTTGGGCGGCGCAATCTTTATGGTGGTCATGTCTGCTTATATACCGGGTGCGGATGCGTTGTTTGGAGTTTCTGGTTTAGGGTTGGCAGCTTTTATGGTTGGCCTGGGACTGATCATCAACGCGCTTTTCTTCACGAACCTTCGCAAGGGCGTCGAAGACCATTCCTCAGATGCAAGCGACCAGACGATGCTCGATGCCGGATATGCGCCGCCGCAATTGAAGGCTCAAACCACTTCAAATCTTTCTCAGCCGGGTTCCGTCACCGAGCACACGACGCTGCACCTCAAACAAGATCGTTAGACATGGCCGTTATTCTCGAAGGCGGTTGCCGGGTGTCGGAAATGCGCGAAGGCGAGCCGGTGGTGACCGGCACTGTGCGCATTTGGAATCAGATCAGCAAAGCAACCGGCGCGCAGGCGATTTCTTTGCGAGTGATGGAGTTCGCGCCCGGATTGTCACCCGGAATTCCCAATGGAGACTGTGATGAGATCCTTTACGTGGCTGGTTCGGAATTAGGGTGCGTCG
>JBKPPE010000567.1:0-5076 GCA_046733375.1 Acidobacteriota bacterium
CTCCTAAGTTGAGTCTCGAGTTTCGAGTTTGGAGTTTCGAGTTAGAACCATTACGCGAACTCGAAACCCGAAACTCGAAACTCGAGACTATCGGTTGTTGAGCGCTCGCGTCTTCACCAAACGCGTCGCCATCTCTCCGAAATCATCCAGCGACATCGCGCCGATGTCGCCTTTGGTTCGCTCGCGCACGGCGACTTTGCCTTCTTCCATCTCGCGGTCACCGAGCACCAGCATGAAAGGAATTTTCTGCATCTGCGCATCGCGAATCTTCGCGCCAATCTTGTCACTGCGCACGTTGACGTCAACGCGCAATCCTGCCTTGCGCAATTCTGCCGCAACCTTCTCGGCGTATTCGTTAATGC
This sequence comes from Acidobacteriota bacterium, assembly GCA_046733375.1. Classification (GTDB taxonomy): domain Bacteria; phylum Acidobacteriota; class Blastocatellia; order Pyrinomonadales; family Pyrinomonadaceae; genus UBA11740. Next base: position 363 of record JBKPPE010000567.1, read on the forward strand.
GGTCCGTAATCGGCAGCACCGCCACCTGCACCGGCGCCAGCCACATTGGAAACGCGCCGGCATAGTGCTCAATGAGCACGCCGAAGAATCTCTCAATTGATCCAAACAGCGCACGATGCACCATCACGGGGCGGTGTGGCTTGTTGTCTTCGCCAATGTACTCTAACTGAAAACGCTCGGGCAGGTTGAAATCTCTCTGCACCGTTCCCAACTGCCACAGGCGGCCGATCGCGTCTTCGATTTTGAAATCGATCTTCGGACCGTAGAACGCAGCCTCGCCTTCGATGCGCTCATATTCGATACCGCGCGCGTCGAGTCCCGCCGCCATTTCGGCTTCAGCTTTTTGCCAGTCTTCTTCCGAGCCCAGATAAAGTTTGCTCGTGTCGCTTCCCTTCACTGAAAGCTCGAACTTGATCTTGTCAAAGCCGAACGTCCGCAGCACCTCATAAGCAAAGTCAACGCAATCGAAGATTTCCTGCTGCACCTGCCCGGGTGTACAGAAAAGATGCGCGTCATCGACCGTGAATCCACGCACGCGCATCAAGCCATGCAGAGTGCCGGACAGTTCGGCGCGATAGACCGTCCCCATTTCGCCGTAGCGCTGCGGCAAGTCGCGATATGAGCGCTGCTGCGATTTGTAGATGCCGATATGCATCGGACAATTCATCGGCTTAAGGCGAAACTCAGTCTCTTCCAGCTTCGTCGGCGCGAACATCGAGTCGCCGTAGTTCTCTTCGTGGCCGCTGACTTTCCACAGGTCGCGTTTCGCAATGTGCGGCGTGTAAACGATGCTGTAATTGCGGCGGACGAGTTCTTCGCGCAGGTAATCTTCCATCTGCTGGCGGATGATGCCGCCTTTCGGATGCCACAAGACCAAGCCCTGTCCGTAATCTTCCTGAATCGAAAACAGATCGAGTTCGCGGCCAAGCTTGCGATGATCGCGCTTCTCGGCCTCCTCCCGTTGTCTAATCCAGGCGTCTAATTCTTCCTGCGTGAAGAACGCCGTACCGTAGATCCGCTGCATCTGCGGGCGCTCGGCATCGCCTTTCCAATAGGCTCCGGCCAGTGACAAAAGCTTGAAAGCTTTCAGACGATTGGTGTTCGGCACGTGCGGCCCGAGACAAAAATCAATGAAGGGCGAACCGTCGATGTAGTAGACGCTTACCGTCTCGCCGGCCTTTTCGTCGATTAGTTCACACTTCAAAGGCTCATCGCGTTCATTAAAGATTCGCAGCGCTTCGGCTTTCGGAATCTCGTCGCGGCGATAAGGCATATTGCGCTTCGCTATGTCGCGCATTTTTTTCTCAATGACCGGAAGATCGGCTTCCGTGAGTGCGCGGGGCGCAATCACATCATAGAAGAATCCGTAACGAGGATCTTCGAGCAGCGCCGGCCCGATTCCCAACTTCGTTCCTGGAAAGAGATCGAGTACCGCCGCCGCCAGCAAATGCGCGGTCGAGTGTCGCAACACATCCAGCCCTTCCAGCGTGGCCGGCAGGACCGGTTCAATCTTCACCGCGTCGCCGTTCGCCTGCTCATCGATCGTGTGGGCGAGATCAACTTCACGGCCGTTCACGCGCGCAGCCAACGCCTGCTTCGCCAAATCACGATCGAGCTTCTTCAAAGCTTCAGCAACCGTGACCGGCGCAGCCAGTTCTGCTGCGGGGCCGTTGTTAACTTGTACCTTTATCTCGCTCATCCGTCTTCGCTCCGTTAGGAGCGACATGTTTATAGAGGCACGATGCCTAATCGACCTGGAGCTCCGTTAGGAGCGGAATACTCAGCTGTTAATTTCGCTCCTAACGGCGCTTCAATAACAGATTAGCTCTTCGAGACTACAAATATCGCGCGCGTACGGCGCGAACCACAGCAAGCACCGGAAACTTGGCGCTCCTATTTACGATTTACCATTTACGATTTACTGCTCTAATGATCGGTTTCGATAGGAGCGCCCTCGTCGCCAATCCCACGTGCGGGACTGGCAATCAAAATGTGAATCGTGTAGTTGTACGATTCATGACGAAGGTCTTCCGGAGCATCCTATCAAAAGTTCGAACCAGACAAGCTTGGCTCGTCGGTCGTAATAATTACGAGTCTGGATAATAACAAAGCCTTTTCCGCGGGCGCAAGGACGCAGTCAGCCGATTGATGCTTTTGTCACTGATCTAGGTGTGGAAGGTCGCCTTTGGACCGAACTACTCAACAAGCCGCAGAGCGGCGGTCATAGCTGAGCCCAAGGCGAGTCTGCGAGCCCTGGGTGACCTCACGCAGATTTGTTTGGAGCTGCGTAGCAGCGACAGGAATTAGGGTCAATTGACTCTGTCGCCGCTCGGCGGCTCCCACAATATTCTTTGCGAACGTAACCCAAGGCTCGCAGACTCGCCTTGGGCTTACCTATCGCCGCCGCTTCGCGCCCCGGTGAGTAGTTACGTCTAAAGAATTTTGTTTACTGGTAAGCCAGACCCGCCTTGAAGTTAACGCTAATAAGACTTTTTTGAGCAAAGCTCTCTCGCCATACTGACACGCCACACAGAGACGTTCAAAAGACCGCCTTTTCAATGCAAGCGGTTCTGTAAGTTTTGCGTTAGTATATGCGCCCGTTACGCCACCACCCGATGAAGGGAGCCCCCGATGTCTTCATTCCGCCGCTTATTGGTTGTCGCAGTCGCGGTCGCACTATTAATTCCCACCGCAATCGAGTTCCACACTTCGGCCCAAAAGCAAAAGGCCGCCGCCTCTCCTGAAACGACCGTTGATAACGGCACCAGCGAGATGCGGCCGATCATCGAGTACTACATCGCCGATCGCGGCAGCCTGCAGCGTTCGTTCTTCGTCAACAACTCGCCGGCGCGCCGCGAGCGATTCCGCAAGTTTTATCAGGACCTACTCGATCGCATTCAAAAGCTCAACTTCGACGCGATGAGCGAGGCCGGAAAAGTTGACTACATCCTTTTTCGCAATCATCTGGAGCACGAGTTACGGCAACTAGACATCGAAGAGAAGCAACAAGCGGAAATTGCGCCACTCATTCCCTTCGGCAAGACCATCGTCGATTTAGAAGAGGCACGCCGGCGCATGGATCCGATTGATTCGGCGAAAGCGGCGACGACCTTAAACGGTTTGAAGAAACAGGTCGAAGACACGCGCCGGCAAGTCGAAGCGGGACTACGCGGCGCCGAGAGTCCGGATGCAATTAAAGTAAAAAAGACGGTCGGCTTTCGCGCCGTGAATGCGATCAATTCGTTGCGCGGCAATCTGCGTAACTGGTACACGTTCTACAACGGCTACGATCCCGTCTTCACCTGGTGGGCCGAACAACCTGAGAAAGAACTGGATGATGCGCTGGCGGCTTAGGTGACTCTTCTGAATGAAAGAATTGTCGGCGTGCGTACCGCATCAACCGGACAGCAAGCCCCACAAGGGATTGGTCAGAGAGGCGGCGCCGGCGGTGCGGGCGGACAAGGTCAGGGTGGTGGCGGCGGGCAAAGAGCCGGCACGGCCCAGGCTCGCGCAGGTGACAACAGCGACATCATCGGCGATCCCATCGGGCGCGACGCGCTCATCAGCGAACTCCAGTACGAGATGATTCCCTATACACCGGAGGAGTTGATTTCGTTTGCGGAAAAGGAATTCGCCTGGTGCGAGAACGAGATGAAGAAAGCCTCACGCGAACTCGGTTATGGCGATGACTGGAAAAAAGCGCTCGAGCATGTGAAGAACCTCTACGTCGATCCCGGCAAGCAACCGGAGTTGATTCGCGACCTCGCTCTGGAAGCGATCAAGTATGTCGATGACCACGACCTGATCACGGTCCCGCAACTGGCGCGCGACACGTGGCGCATGGAGATGATGACGCCGGAACGCCAGCTCGTCAGTCCATTCTTTCTCGGTGGCGAAACGATTCTCGTCTCGTATCCGACTAACACGATGTCGCACGAGCAGAAGATGATGTCGATGCGTGGCAACAATCCACACTTCTCGCGCGCCACAGTTTTTCACGAACTCATCCCCGGCCATCACCTGCAAGGTTTCATGAACGCGCGCTACAAACCTTACCGCGGACTGTTCGGCACGCCGTTCTGGACGGAAGGCGGCGCGCTTTACTGGGAACTGCTGTTCTGGGACATGGGATTTCCGAAAACGCCGGAAAACAAAATCGGCATGCTCTTCTGGCACATGCACCGTTGCGCGCGCATCATCTTCTCGCTCAGTTTCCATCTGGAAAAAATGACGCCACAGGAGTGCATCGACTTTCTCGTTAATCGCGTCGGCCACGAGCGTGACAACGCCACGGCGGAAGTGCGTCGATCATTCGACGGGAGTTACGGTCCGCTTTATCAGATTGCTTACCTGATCGGCGCGAAGCAGTTCTATGCGCTGCATCACGACCTGGTCGATTCCGGGAAGATGAAGAATCGCGAATATCACGACTGGATATACAAAGAAAACCGCATTCCCGTCGAGATGGTGCGCGCGATTCTGACCAATCAGAAACTGACGAGAGACTTCAAGACGAGTTGGAGATTTCTGCCGGAGTGAGTTCGTAACCGACGTCGAGAATTTTCCCAAACTCAATCGCTCAACCAGCCGCAAAGCGGCGAAATGTAATAGCCAGGGGCAAGCGCGCAGCGCGCCGGCCCTGGATCGCGTTTGGAGAAGATTCCGCGCCGTGAAGGGGCCCCAAATAGATTTCAGTTTTACGACGCTCCACACG
>JBKPPE010000568.1:0-4040 GCA_046733375.1 Acidobacteriota bacterium
CGTCTCGTCAGACTTAATTATGCGCGGCACGGGCAGAAACGGTTCGAGCTCTTTGGTGCAGCAACATGGCCCACAGCCTGGACCACCACCGCCGTGCGGCGTCGAGAAAGTTTTGTGCAGGTTCAGGTGGATCACGTCGACGCCCATGTCACCCGGTCGCGCCACGCCGACAAGCGCATTCATGTTCGCGCCGTCCATGTAAACCAATCCGCCCGCGTCGTGAACAATATTGCAAATCTCGCGGATGTTTCGTTCGAACAAGCCGAGCGTGTTCGGATTCGTCAGCATCAATCCGGCGACGTCGCCATGGGCACACAATTCGCGCAGATGATCGAGATCGGTCAATCCTTCGCTGGTCGATCGAATTGTCTTAACGGTGAAGCCCGACAAATGGGCTGATGCGGGATTCGTGCCGTGCGCGGAGTCGGGGATCAGCATCGTTCGCCGTTGCGCCGATTTGTCTTTGCCATCGCGTGCGTCGATGAAAGCACGAATGATCATGATGCCGGTCATCTCTCCGTGCGCGCCGGCGGCCGGCTGCAAAGAAATGCCCGGCAGTCCCGTAATTTCCGCCAGGTGCTGCTGCAGCTCATAAATCACTTCCAAAGCGCCTTGCGCTTCGTTTTCGGAAGCGAGCGGATGAAGATTGGCAAAACCGGCAATGCGCGCGACTTTCTCGTTCAGGCGCGAGTTGTACTTCATCGTGCACGAGCCGAGCGGATACATGCCCTGATCGATCGAATAATTCCAGGTGGAGATGCGCGTGAAGTGGCGAATCACGTCGACTTCTGTGACTTCCGGCATGCCGGCGAGTTTGTCGTCGCGCTGAAAATCGCGCGGAATGATTTCGTCGAGCGGCGTTTCATCAACGTCGAGCGGCGGCAAGCTGAACCCCATGCGGCCAGGCTGCGACCGCTCAAAGATGAGCCGCTCGTTCGGGCTGAGGTGAGTTGTGACCTTGGTAATTCTCGGTTCCATTAGGACTCATCGCCACAAAGACACAAAGGCACAAAGGAATGAATAAACAAAATGTCTAAGCTGTTTCGTGTCTTTGTGTCTTTGTGGTTAAGAATTTCAATCCATCAATCAGCGCATCAATCTGGTCGCGCGTATTCGTTTCCGTGACGCAAACTAGAAAATCGTTCGGTTGATTCGCATCGTAACGTGATAGGGCAAGGCCCCCATCGATACCTTTCTCATTCGCGAGTTTCTTGAGCAGTGCATTGGCGTCGCCTGAAGCGCGCACCACAAACTCGTTAAAAAACGGTGCCGAGAAGGGAACTGAGAATCCTGCCAGCTCTGAAATCCTGCGGGCTGCGTAGTGTGCCTTTTGCGCACACTGCTGCGACACAGATTCAATGCCACGAGGCCCCATCGTTTCCAGATAGATGGTCGATGCCAACGCAATCAAACCTTCGTTCGTGCAGATGTTTGAAGTCGCTTTCTCGCGGCGAATGTGCTGTTCGCGCGTCGCCAGCGTCAGCACAAATCCGCGCCGTCCTTTCGCGTCGAAGGCTTCTCCGACCAGGCGGCCGGGAATCTGTCGCGCGTACTTTTCCCGCGTCGCGAACAAACCGACGTAGGGGCCACCGAACGAAAGCGGGACGCCAAAAGACTGACCTTCTGCGACCACGATGTCGGCGCCACATGCCCCGGGTGATTTCAGCAAACCAAAAGACATTGCTTCCGTGACAACGACGATTAGCAGTGCACCCACCGCGTGCGCTTTGTCGGCAAGCGCCTGAACGTCTTCAATGCAGCCAAAGAAGTTCGGCGATTGCACGACCACGGCTGCGGTCTGGTCATCGAGCTCCGCCAAACTGTCGGCCAGCGTCGTACCGGTTTCTTTCGAGTGCCCGCAATGCTGCAACTCAATCCCAGCGTGTTGCACGTACGTGTGCGCGACTTCAAGATACTCAGGATGAATTGCGGATGATGCGATTACTTTCGACCGTCGTGTGACACGCTCGGCCATCAAAACCGCTTCGGCCATCGCCGTCGAGCCGTCGTACATCGACGCATTAGCGATGTCCATGCCCGTCAGTTGGCAGACGAGCGTCTGGAATTCAAAAATCGCCTGGAGTGTGCCCTGCGAAATCTCTGGCTGATAAGGCGTATAGGCGGTGAAAAACTCAGAGCGCGAAATCAGGGAATCTACGATGGTCGGAGTGTAATGTGAATAAGCCCCGGCGCCGAGAAAACTGACACGACTTGCGGCCGGATTGCGCGTGGCCGTTGTGTCGAACTTTTTCAGCAGTTCGAGCTCGGACAGCGCGTTCGGCACGTTCAACGTCCGGCGCAGACGTAAGTCCGCGGGGATCGAGTCGAACAAGTTTTCCATTGAACTGACGCCGATTTGCCGCAACATTTCGGCTCGTTCGTCAGGCGAGTTAGGAATGTAGCGCAACGCGTTTACTCTTCGGCTTTCGTAAAATCTTCATACTCAGCGGCAGTCAAAAGACTGTCGACCTCGCCGGGCGCGCTCATCTTCATCTTGATCATCCAGCCATCGCCGTAAGGATCTTTGTTAACCTTTTCGGGTTCGTCGGTGAGCGACTCGTTCACTTCGGCGATCTCACCCGACACTGGGGTGAAGATTTCTGACACCGCTTTCACGGATTCGACCGAGCCGAATGACTCGTTTGACGAGAACGATTCGCCCCGTTTCGGCAACTCGACGTAGACCACGTCGCCAAGTTGATCCTGCGCGTGATCGGTGATGCCGATGACCGCAACGTCGCTTTCCACACGCACCCATTCGTGGTCTTTGCTGTAGTGAAGATTATCGGGAACGTTAGCCATTGATTCTCCTCAACGCATTTCTGATTTTCGATTTCTGATTTTTGATTGCGGTTAGTTATAACCTACTTGCTCGGGCTGTTTCAATCGCAACTCAAAAATCAAAAATCAAAAATGGTTAACTACTTAGCGCGCTTGTAAAAAGGCAAAGGTACTACTTCCGCGCCGACGCGCTTACCGCGCACGTCGATCTCGATGGACGTGCCCGCGGTTGAAGATTCAACCGGTACATAACCCATGCCGATGTTCTTTTTCAAAAACGGTGCGGGGCTTCCGGAAGTAACGCGGCCTATGCGCTCGCCGTTTACGAGAATGTCTTGTTCATCGCGCGCAATGCCGCGGTCAGTAACTTCGAAGCCAATCAGTTTCCGCGTCAGGCCGTCTTCTTTCTGTTTTGCGAGCACGTCGCGGCCAACGAAATCGCCCTTATTCAGTTTCGTAATCCAGCCGAGGTTCGCTTCGAGCAGGGTTGTCTCTTCAGTAATTTCGTGACCGTACAAGCACATGCCTGCTTCGAGCCGCAGCGTATTCCGCGCGGCGAGGCCGCAGGGTAGAACACCGGCGTCGCTACCAAAGTTTCCAGCATCGAGCATTTTATTCCAGAGCTGTTCCGCCTTTTCCGGCGCCGCGTAAACTTCAAAACCATCTTCGCCGGTGTAACCCGTGCGCGAAATGATCGAATCAATGCCATCCACCTGGCCCGTGACGAAATGGTAGTACTTAATGTCTGACAACGGTGTTTCCGTCAGTTCTTGCAAGATCGAGATGGCGTCTGATCCTTGCAATGCAATTTGGCAATAGTCAGCGCTCGCGTTTCTTAGTTCGACCTTTTCTCCGGCGTGATGCGATTTGATCCAGTCCCAATCCTTTTCAGTCGTTCCCGCGTTCACCACCAGCAGGAGACGATCTGCAGCAAAGCGATAGACGAGCAAGTCATCGATGACTGTCCCTTCGGGGGTGGTCAATGCCGAGTATTGGGCCTGGCCATCTACCAACTTTGACGCGTCGTTCGAAGTCAATCGATTGACGAATGCGATTGCGTCAGCGCCGCGTACATCAATCTCGCCCATGTGCGAGACGTCGAATAAGCCGGCGTGCGCCCGCGTCCGCAGATGTTCGGTGACCGTGCCGGCGGGATACTGAACGGGCATGTCCCAGCCGCCGAATTCAACCATGCGCCCGCCGAGAAGGCGATGCGCTGCATTGAGCGGCGTACGTTTCAATTCGACTGCTGGTGCAGA
>JBKPPE010000569.1:0-3277 GCA_046733375.1 Acidobacteriota bacterium
CCAGTTAACACCGTCACTTTGCCGGTCGGTTCAATACGCACCGTCGCGCTTTCCCAACCACCGGCAGGCATCGCCTGCGATGGACCAAGCGCACAGATCTCAACGTAAGTCGAAACGCCGATACCGATCAGTCGTCCTTCCTCGCGTGCTTTCCTCTGTTTCTCACGAAGCTCGGCGTAACCGGCAATCTGCTGTGCTTTATCCAACGCGGCTTCATAGTCGCCGCTGTCGTAGTCGAGACCAGTGGCCGTATGGAAGGGAAACTCGCTCGGCGCGGGAAAGTTTTTGCGACGCACTTCCGCTGCGTCCATGTTGAGTTCGGCGGCGACAAGATCGAGCGCACGCTCCACGATGTACGTCGCTTCCGGCCGTCCCGCGCCGCGATAAGCATCAGTCGCCATTTTGTTTGTAAAGCAGGCGGTGATGTTCATCTGAATTGCCGGGATCTTGTAAGCGCCGGAAAGCATGAGCCCGGTTAACGTCGGAATCGCAGGCGTCAGTAGTTGGTGATAGGCGCCGAGATCTGCAAACACGCTGTAGCGCAGTCCCGTCAGTGTGCCGTCGTTCTTGAACGCGATTTCGACATCGCCGACCTGACCACGTCCATGAATCGTGGCTTGAATGTTCTCGCGGCGAGTTTCGATCCACTTGACTGGTTTGCCGAGTTGCATCGAGATCCAGCCGAGCAGCGCTTCTTCAGCGTAAACATTCAACTTCGATCCGAACCCGCCGCCAACCTCGGGCGTGATCACGCGCAACTTGTTTTCCGGAATGCCGATCATGAGCGCGACCTGAGTTCGCATCAGGTGCGGGATCTGTGTTGACGACCAGAGCGTCAGCTCCTGTTCGCCCGGGAAGTAACGCGCGAGCACGCCGCGCGGCTCCATCGCGATGGGCGCGAGACGTTTGTGAAGTACGCGTTGTTTGACAGTGCGATCTGCCGCGGCAAACGCGGCGTCGATGTCGCCTTCGCCCGAAGTCAGTCTGTAAGCGATGTTGTCGCCGAAGGCTTCGTGAATTACCGGACCACCGGCGGCTGCCTGTTCGACATCAGTAACGACCGGCAATTCCTCGTAATCGACCATGATCTGATCGACTGCATCGCGCGCAGCGTAACGATCGCGGGCGACGACTACGGCGATCGGATGGCCCACAAAGTAAACTTTGTTCGTGGCAAGCACGCGATGATCCGGAACTTTCAGATCCGGCAAAGCACCCGCGCAGGGAACTGGACCAATCTGCGTGGCCACATCGTGACCCGTGTAAACAGCCACCACACCCGGAGCAGAGCGAGCCGCTTCGACGTCGATGCCGTTGATCTTCGCGTGCGCATAGATGGAACGCAGAAAAGCGACGTGCAGCGTGCCTGGCAGAGAGATGTCATCAACGTAATGCGCCAAGCCTTTGATCAGTCGCGGATCCTCTGTACGCTTTACTCGTTTGCCAACGTAATTGTCAGTCATCTTTGGCCTGCCTTTTTCGCCGCGTATTGCACCGCTTCGATGATGTGCTGATAGCCTGTACACCGGCACAGATTGCCTTCGAGACCGTGACAGATCTCTTCGCGTGACGGGTCGGGGTTGCGATTTAGCAACTGCGCGGCAGTCACGATCATGCCCGGCGTGCAGTAGCCACACTGCAATCCGTGCTTCTCCCAGAAGCCCTCCTGGACTGGATGCAGTTCGCCGTTCTTCGCCAGACCTTCGATCGTGGTCACTGTCGATCCGTCAGCCTGGACGGCGAACACTGTGCACGATTTCACGGCCTGCCCGTCGAGCATTACGGTACAAGCTCCGCAAAGCGACGTTTCGCAACCGACGTGCGTGCCGGTTAGTTCCAAAACGTCGCGCAGATAATGGACGAGTAGCATGCGTGGCTCGACCTCATCCGTATGAGAGACACCATTCACGCTTAGGTTGATAGCCTTTTTCATGAGCTACCTCGCTTTTGAAGGTTTAGTTGTAGGAAGGGTTATTCTGCCACAAAGAGGCACAAAAATCACAAAAGCTTTTCTTTAGACCGTGGCTTTGTGAATCTGCCGCTTCAAGTGATGAATCGTTCGGCGCACCACCTTGAGTTGCGCGCGATCGTGGGCTGCGATCGCCGCTGCGCGTTGTGTCTTCAACTCGCGAATGCGGGATTTGATGGCCGACTTATCAATCCCAACGACCGAGTGATGCTCGTGTTGAATGCCCAACGCTTTCGCCAGCGCAACCACCAGATGCTCTTTATTCATCTGGGTGTAACCCTGCACGATTTCCTTGTCAGTGCCTTTGGCCATCTCACGCAGCTCAGCCAGGGTCTTGTGTCGTAGTTGTTCGTATGTCAACTCCATGGGAAGCTCCTATTCAGTGCTCTTCGTTTCCGAAAAAATTTGGTCGAGATGAAAACGCAAGTGGTCCACGTAGTCGCGGATCAGGTACTCGAGCGTGGTGGGTTCATCCTTGTCCACCAGTTTGAATGCGATCTGATCCAGTGTGTGCTTAGACCGTGTCTTTGTTAAGGCGTCTGGAGAAATAGCGCGAAGGACGTGGGCCAGGTGCAGGTTGTATAAACTCCAGAACTGGACCAGTTCGGGCCAAGATGTTTCCAGATACCTTTGCCCGTTGACCCACTGATCCTGGTCGTATTCCGGAAAGACGAGATCGTCGTTGAACTGCGCGCGGACAAAGCGCTGGTGATTGTTGGCGGCAGAGTCGACGAGGTGTCCGAGTATCTCGATCGGCGCCCACTCGTCCGCAGATTTCTTGCGACGGCTTTGTTCCGGACTTATATCGCGCAAACGCGGGGTGGCATCGACGATCGTCTGGCGGAAGTCGTTTACAAACTGGGCGTAATCAGTTGTCGACATGAAGGCTGATAATAGCGCAAGCGAGTAGCTCGAACCAACGGGCGGCGCGGCGGCCCGTCGTTCGAACTGTTGACACACGAAGGCGAAAGCCTTAGTTTGCTCTCGCAGTGCACCATTTCCACCTCGGAGACCTCGCAAAATGAAAGTTCTTCCCCCCAGAAAGCGCTTGTCGTTTGTCTGCTTGTTTCTGACCCTGATGTTCGCTACTGCGAGCGCGTTTGCACAAGAAAGCCCTTCCTCAAAAGACAAGGAAATCTACAACCGCCTCAAAGCCTTTTCACTCACCGGCGGCATGGTTGAGGTGAAGGGTGTCGTGCTGCAACGAAGTCGCAGTCAGATCACGCTCGATGGCGTGGTCTATCTCAGTGAACCGGTGAACGGCGTGGTTACAGGTGGTGTCTTCCTCGGTGAAGGAAAGTTCTTCGC
>JBKPPE010000570.1:0-3735 GCA_046733375.1 Acidobacteriota bacterium
CAAATACATCGGCTATGTCGATGGCCACAACGTGAAGGCGCTCGTCCGGGCGTTGCACGAAGCTCAACAAATTCAGGACGGTCCCGTGATCGTTCACGCGCTCACCACCAAAGGCAAGGGCCATCCGGCCGCCGAAAAAGATTATTACAAGTGGCATGCGACCGGGCCGTTCGATCTGAAAACGGGCGTGCCGGTGAAGTCGTCCGCGAAAGCGCCCACTTATACGAAAGTCTTTGGCGACACCTTGTGCGAGTTAATGGCCAAAGACGAAAAGATCGTCGCGCTGACCGCCGCAATGCCTGATGGCACCGGCGTGTGCGAAGCTCTCGAGAAATTTCCAGAGCGTTCTTTCGACGTTGGTATTGCCGAGCAGCATTGCGTGACCTTCGCCGCCGGGTTGTCGGTGGAAGGGCTGAAGCCGGTCTGCGCGATTTACTCAACCTTCCTGCAACGGGGCTTCGATCAATTGGTTCACGATGTCTGCATCCAGGACTTGAACGTCAAGTTCTGTCTCGATCGCGGCGGCATCGCGGGTGGTGATGGCCCGACTCATCATGGATTGCTCGACATCGCGTACCTGCGCGGAGTTCCGAACATGGTCGTGATGGCGCCGAAGCATGAAGGCGAAATGCGCGACATGCTGTTCACGATGGTTGAGCATGTGGGTCCCGCGGCCATGCGTTACCCGCGCGGCAACGGCATTGGCGTTCCCATCGATCAGCCGCCACAACTGCTTGAGATCGGTAAGGCCGAGCTTCTGCGCGATGGCGGTGAAGTTGCGCTTGTCGCTTACGGTTCAATGGTCTATCCATCGTTACAAGCGGCCGATCATCTTGCCAAAGAAGGAATCGAGAGCACCGTCGTCAACGGTCGTTTCGCGAAGCCGCTCGACAGTGCTTTGCTACTCGCGCTGGCGCGAACGAAACGTCTGATCGTCACGGTCGAAGAAGCTTATCTGGCCGGGGGCTTTGGCTCGGCCATTTTGGAACTGCTCGAGGAAAATGGTCTCCAGGACAAAGTCGCGGTGGTCCGCATGGGCATTCCCGATCGCATCGTGACCCACGGTGATCCTAAGCTGCTGCTGGCTAAATATGGGCTCGACGCCGATGGCATTTACAGCCGCGTAAAAGAAGCCGTCGAAGTACTCGATGACCGGCGTGCGCAGCACCATAAGGTGATCGCCTGACACGATATCCGGCATCTTCTGCTTTCTAATCGAACAAATTACAGAACCGCGAACAGTAGTGGGCGGGTCAAGAATTCCCCCATAGGTCGGTGAGTTGCGCCTTTAACCCGCTCGTTATCACTCGCGGTTTTGTAAATAACCCGCCGTGTCCATCCTCAGACGGCCGACCAGTCGCCCCACGGCGCGCGCGCGAAACGCGAGGCCTTAGACTTGCATCTAAGAGCTTCGGAAGATTATGAACTCCACGAGGATCGAAGTACCCCTGACACTCCCCGCGCCGCATTTCGACGACGAGCGGACGGTTGCGACTGCCCGGCAAGTTGAGCCGATCGGCCGTGCGAAAGTGACTGAAAGTTGGCGTAAGGTGCGTATGGTTTTGCCGCTGATTTTGTTAGCGACGTTCTGTGGGGCACTAGGCGCGGCGGGCGTGAATTACTATGAAGATCGTCTGAGAGGCGATGCGGTCGAACAGCCCGTCTTGACGAATGCGGCAGTCGAGTCAAAAGCCGAGGCGTCGCCCGTTGCGGTTGCGGCTTCAGCCACTCCCAGCCCAAGTATTACTGACAAAGCCAGCGAAGCTGAGCCCACGGAAGCAAAGACTGAACCCTCACCCACCGAAGAGGTACAGACAAAATCCGTCACTCCGCCGGCGACCAGTCAACCTTCGGACAAACCCGCGAGCAACGGAGAAAAGAAAGTTGCAGATACGGACGCCGGGAAACTCACTCGCAAGCGACGCGTCAATTCGCCTGATGAGGACGCAGTTCCCGCAAACAAAAAAGGCGCCGGCCGAATCTCGGATATCTTCAGTGGTCCAAATCCTTTCTAGCTGCGGACTCAGCCAAAAAAATTTTCTCACTCTAACTTCTCAGTCCTCAATCCTTAGCCCCGATTGTCGCGAATTCATAACAATTCAAGGTATTGACCGCGCTCACTCTGCATGGCATTATGCGGCCTGACGCGAACAGCACAACGTTTTGCCCTTTCCTGGTTCGCTGTCTCGCCCCTCCTCATATTTTAAAGAGCAACCCGACGATCATAATAAGTGTGAGAACGGCTCGCGCGGTGCGGCGCGAGAGGAAGGTTAACCCCTATGAAGCGGCAGTTTTTGTTCGAGCGAGAGTGTATCCACCGCGACCACGGTGTTGAGGGCGACACTTACAATGGGATGTTTTTCATTCAGGCGCTGCAACGAATGAGTAGTGATGACGCTGTACGAATGGCGGCAAAGGTTGCGCCCTTCTTCTGGGTCGATGCGCCGCGAGTTGTAGTTTGGCTTTGTAAGCAATGCGCCACCGACTTGTCTCTGGTCGATTCTCCACGCGCAGTCCTGAAAGCCGGCAGAGTCGCATAAGTCTGTAGCGCCTCGCATTGGACGCACAGATTGAGGCATGCGTTACAATCTGCGCATGCCGCGCGAGCGCATCGATAAGCTCCTCGTCGATCGAGGTCTGGCCGATTCGCGTACCAAAGCGCAGGCGCTGGTCATGGCCGGCGCCGTTTTAGTTAACGAGCAACTGATCCATAAGCCTTCCGAACTTTTTTCTCACGACGCAAACATACGAATCAAAGAAAGCGCGACGCAGCGTTACGTCAGCCGCGGCGGAATAAAACTCGAAGCCGCGTTGCGCGAATTCAACGTGGATGTCAGCGGCCTCGCGTGCCTGGACGTCGGCGCATCGACGGGTGGTTTTACTGACTGTCTCTTGCAGCACGGAGCGAACAGAGTCGTAGCGCTGGACGTGGGTCACAATCAGCTCGACTGGAAGATTCGCAACGATCCGCGCGTTGAAGTGCGCGAGGAGGTAAATGCGCGGCACTTGGCGCCAGCCGACTTCGAAGAGAGATTTGATCTGGTCACAGTCGACGTTTCATTCATTTCGCTCACAAAGATTTTGCCGGCTGTTGTGCCGTTGCTGCTGAACAACGGTCGGATCATTGCGCTGATCAAGCCGCAGTTCGAAGTCGGCAAAGGCGAAGTCGGCAAAGGCGGCATCGTCAAAGATCCGTTGCAGCATCAACGCGTGATCGGTGAAGTCAACACGCTCGCACAGTCGCTCGGATTAAAGGTCATTAGCGTGATTGAATCTCCGATTACAGGCGCGGATGGCAATATTGAGTTTCTAGCTCTATACATGTCAGAACCACCTGCGGTAGCGGGTGGTTGAAAACTGCATGGCATGATCAACCGCCCGCTACCGCCGGCGGTTCTGACAATTGCTTTGTGCTCTTCCTGTCTTTGTGGTTAATTAGGGCACTCAAAAACCAGCAATGACTTCGATTAAACGCATCGGCGTGGTCGTTAAACCGCATCAGCCGGAAGCGCTCGAAACACTTTGTAAGCTGACCGAGTGGCTGACCGCGCGTCGCATTGCGCTCGTCGGCGGGGCCGCGGTCGATCGAGAACGCATCGAGCACGAAACAGGCTGCGTGATCGAGGTCATTTCTGAAGAAGAGTTGCCGCAACAAGTCGACCTGATTCTCGTGCTTGGCGGCGATGGCACGATGATCGCAACCGCCAGAATGATTGGCGATTCCGAAGTACCTGT
>JBKPPE010000571.1:0-6187 GCA_046733375.1 Acidobacteriota bacterium
TCGCTATCCGTTCGTCCAACGGAACTCCGGATAAGAGAACAATGACAAAGGCTAAGAGAAGCACTCTTTCATTCGCATTTCTGATTCTGTTTTACACATTGGCCGCCACGGCGGTGTCGACGAACGCGCAGATAATTAAGAGCGCGAAGTCGCCAGATATCAGCTCGCCGAGTTCTACGACTGCCAGCAGACTCTTACAAAGCCAGTCGCAAACGTCCTCGGGCGCAGCGCGGCCGATCACAGTTTCTGACGCCGTATCGATTTTTCTGCGCCAGAATTTTCAGGTTATCGCGGCGCGGTACGACATCGATACCGCTGAAGCCGAAAAGCTAACCGCACGGCTGCGGCCAAATCCCGAAGTTACGGTCGGCTTCGAAGGCCTGCCGCTAAATCTGAGGGGAAACCTGCTCACCGAACAGCAGTATGCCTACAACATTTCGCAGACGTTCGAACTCGGTGGCAAGCGCGGCAAACGGATTAGCGTGGCGAACGCCAATGCCGAAGTCGCGCGCGCCGAATTCGAGACTGTCCTGTGGCAACTGACCAACGATGTGAAGCGAAAATTTTATGCGGTGATATTAGCGAAGTCCCTGCTCGATCTCGCCACCCAAAACGAGGCGACGTTCGAAGAAGTCATTAAGCACACCTCTGAGCTGGTGCAAGCGGGCGAAGTTTCCGGGCTTGATTTGACCAGACTTGAAGTCGAGAAATTGAAGTTCGATACCGACCTCGCCAGCGCGCAGCGAGATTACGAAGTTGCTTTGCGAGATTTGCGCGTCACGCTCGGCGGCGATTATCGGACGATGGAAATCGATCCGACGGGCACACTCGATCCGCTCACTTACGATTTCACGTTTGCCGACCTACGTGACAAGGCGCTCGCCGCCCGGCCTGATTTAAAGGCTGCCAGGCTCAGTGAACAGGCTGCCGACCAGTTCATTCGCCTGCAAGACGCTCAACGAATCCCAGACCTGAATCTCGCGGGAGGCATCACTCAGGTACCTGGCGGAGGAAGCAATTTCACCTATGGGGTCGGCATTACGCTGCCCATTCACGATCGTAACCAGGGCGAGCGCGCCAAGGCGCGCATCGAAAAAGAGAAAGCTCAGAACCGGCAACGGCTGGTTACCAACCAAATAATTAGTGATGTGGACAAGGCGCTGGTCGCGTTCGAGATTCAGAAGCGCCGCGTCGATCTCTACCGCACGGGGGTCATTGCGAAAGTCAACAGTATCCAGGATCTGACTGAGTATTCGTTGAAAGCCGGCGAAAGCTCAGTGCTCGATTTGCTCGACGCGATCCGCACGCGCCGGGAAACGCTCGCGGGCTTTTATCAGACACTTTTTGATTATGAAAGTGCGCTGCTCGATCTGGAGCTGGCCACGGCAACGCCGCTGCAAAAGTAGTTCAGGACTGCGAAAGGAGCATGCATATGTCGGATCATCGGATGGTAACGATCGCTTTACTTAGTGCGGCAACGCTCGCAGCCGGCTGTAGAAAGTCAGGCACATATTCAGTTGCGGTAAACACGCAGACGCCGGCTCAAGTTCAAACGTCAGCGGCAGACAAAACGATTGAGACTGAGATTGTCTCAGCCGCACCGTTCGCCGGCGTGGTGACGGCGACCGGAAAGATTCTGGCGGCCGAAGATCGCACCGCTGTCATTGGCCCGGTCAACGCGGGTCGCATCGTGAAGCTTTATGCCGGACAAGGGACGCGGGTGAGGAGAGGTCAGAAGCTTGCCGAACTGGAATCCGCCGACATTGATCAAGCCGAGGCTGACTACCTGAAAGCGCTGGCCGACGCGGAAAATGCCAAGCGCTCGGCGGCTGCTGAGATCAAGTTGGCGCAACAGACATATGATCGAACAAAGGCGCTGTACGAAAAAACGGTCGTGCCGGGAAAGAACCTGCAATCGGCTGAACACGATCTGGAAGTTGCGAAGGCAAATGCCGAAAACAATATTGCTTCGACAAATGTTTCGGTCACCGCTGCACGTCGTCACTTGCTTATTCTCGGACTAACGAATGCGACGATCGACGGCCTCGGCAAGAAACCGGGACTGGCGGCGACATTCTCGCTTAATTCTCCAATCGACGGCGTGGTCGTCGAACGCAACGCCACCATTGGTGCGACTGTCGGGCCGGACGCGAGCGTCTTCAAGATCATCGATATTTCGCGCGTGTGGGTTGACGCAAACGTCTTCGAAAAAGATTTGCCGCGCGTGCGTGTGGGCCAACAGGTGAAGCTTACGACTACCGCGTTTCCCGGCTCAACATTTTCCGGCAAGGTGATCTTCGTCAACAGCATAGTCGATCCGGATTCGCGCACGGTCAAAGTCCGCACTGAAGTTCCCAATCCCGACGGCCGCTTGAAACCCGACATGTTCGCGAACGTCGAAGTCATTACCGATGTAGCTGCCAGCGCGATCTCCGTGCCGCAATCCGCCGTGCTCGAAGACGGCGGGAAGAGTTTCGTCTTCGTTGCCGAAAATAACGCCTACAAGAAGCTACAAGTACAGACGGGAATCAAAACCGGCGATCGCGTGGAAATTGTCGACGGCCTGAAGTCGGGCGACCGAGTCGTAATCAAGGGAAATTATCTCCTGCTTCAGCAGAGCAAACCCGAGGAGTGAGTCTAGAGTTTTCTCCGTGCCTCTCTGTGACCTCTGTGACTCTGTGGTGAAAATGGCTGGAAAACTTTCACCACAAAGGCACAGAGAATCCACTGAGGCACAGAGAGCTACACAAGTAGAGCGAGCTCAACATGACTGATAACGTCATTGCCTTCTTTTATCGCGAACGCCTGGTGGTTGCAGTCGTTTCGATGCTGATTGTCGCGGGCGGCATTCTCGCGCTGCGCCGTCTGAATGTTGACGCCTTTCCCGATGTCACGCCGGTGCAGGTGGAGATCGACACGGAAGCGGAAGGTCTCGCTCCGCAGGAAGTCGAGCAGCAGATCACGTTTCCGATCGAGAATGAGATGAATGGGATTGCGGGTGTGACGCGCGTCGAATCCGATTCCAAATTCGGCCTTTCGGTCGTCACCGTCTATTTCAGTGACGACACCGACATCTATTTTGCGCGCGAACAGGTCTTTCAACGCCTCGCCGACGCGAAAGAAAACATCCCTTCCGGTTTCGAGCCGACGATGGGTCCAATTACCACGGGCACTGGGCAGATTTATCTCTATCAAATTGTCGGCAACGGTCACAGCAATCAGGAGCTGCGCACGATTCAGGACTGGATAGTAAAACTGCAATTGCGCACGGTGCCGGGCGTAGCCGACGTGCTTAGTTTTGGTGGCGACGTAAAGCAGTATCAGGTCATCGTCGATCAGCAGGCGCTGGTAAATTACAACGTCCCTCTGAAGTCCCTTTTCGATGCAATCCAGGCAAATAACCAGAACACCGGCGCGAACTTTATCGAGCACGGCGACGAACAGTACGTCGTGCGCGGACTGGGCCTGGTCAAGGACATTGAAGACATCAAGAACATTGTGCTCGATTCGCGCGGGGGTACGCCGATTCGCGTCAGCGATGTGGCACGCGTTGAAATTGGCAACGAAATCCGGCAGGGCGCCGTGACGAAAGATGGCGGCGGTGAGGTTGTCACCGGCATCGTGCTAAAGCGCATCAACGAGAACACCAAAGAAGTTATCGATCGAATCAAACAGAAGGTCGCCGAAATTAATAAAGCCCTGCCACCGGGCGTGCAGATAGTCGACTTCTATGATCAAGCGGAATTGGTCGACAACAGCATTCACACCGTCGTCGAATCATTGATCGAAGGTGAAGCGCTGGTGCTCGTCATTCTCGTACTGCTGCTCGGCAACTTCCGTAGCTCGTTCATTACCGCAGCGGCAATTCCCTTCTGCATGCTCGTCGCCTTCATCTTGATGTGGTACTGGGGACAGTCGGCCAATCTGATGTCGCTGGGCGGCCTGGCGATTAGTATCGGAATGATGGTGGATGCGACGGTCGTGATGGTCGAAAACATCTACCGGCACCTCGAAGAGCATCGCGAACATTCCACGCGCGAGGCGATCCTCGTCGCCGCGCAGGAAATCGGCCGGCCCATCTTTTTCGCGATCCTAATCATCATCGCTGTCTTTTTGCCGGTCTTCACGCTGCAAGGAATCGAGGGCAAGCTGTTCAAACCGCTCGGGTATGCCGTCACCTTCTCGATGGTTGGATCGATGCTCATGGCGCTGTGCATAGCGCCAATGCTGTGCGCACTGTGGTTACGTTTGAAGAAAGGCGCGGTCCGCGAAAATCCAATCATTCGATTCGTCAAGGGTATTTACGTCCCCATACTTAAATGGGCGATTGCGCATCGAGTCCTCACGCTAACAATCGCCGGACTGCTGCTGGTTTGGAGCGTTGCCGATGTGTTCATTCTCGGCAGCGAGTTTCTTCCCACGATCGACGAGGGAAACATGCTCGTGCGCGCAACCATGCCGGCCAGCATTTCGCTCACGCGGGCCATCGAGGTTTCGTCACAAATTGAAAGTACGCTACGCCAATTTCCGGAAGTCGAAACGGTGGTCGCAAAGATCGGGCGCGCCGAGCTTGGTGGTGATCCGGAAAGCGTCAGTAACGACGAGCTTTACGTCCGGCTGAAACCTAAAAAGCAGTGGACTACCGCCAGCACCAAAGATGAGTTGGTTGACGCGATGCGCAAACGCGTCGAGGGATTTCCCGGCGTCAAATTCAATTTCTCGCAGGTAATTCAAACGCGCAATGATGAATTGATCTCCGGAATCAATGCGCAGATTGCCGTTAAGATCTTCGGTGAGGACGAGAACGTCTTGCGCAAACTGGCCGATCAAATTCGCGACGCGATGTCGCATGTGGGCGGCGTCGAAGACCTGGCCGTCGAACAATCTGCCGGCGAAGAACATCTGGAGATCGACGTCGACCGCGATCAGATCGCCCGCTACGGTCTTAATATCGCCGACGTGCTCGAGGTCGCCAAGATTGCCATTGGTGGGGACTCGGCAACTGACGTGTTGGAAGGCCAGCGCCGGTTCGCGATCTTTGTGCGGCTCAAAGAGGACTATCGCAACCAGGTTGATAAACTTGGGAACATTCTGGTCGCAGCGCCGGTCGGCGGAAAGATTCCGCTCGCGCAACTGGCAAGTTTTAAACTGTCGACGGGTGAGTCACTGGTAACGCGCGAGAATTCTTTGCGGCGCATCGTCGTGATGTGCAACGTCAAAGGTCGCGACATTGGGAGCTTCGTACGTGATGCGCAGCAGGCGGTTGCGTTGCAGGTCAAGACCCCGCCGGGCTACTTCGTTACGTGGGGCGGCCAATTCGAAAATGCGCAACAGGCGACGCGTCGTCTGCTGATTGCGATCCCAATTGCGTTGCTGCTCGTCTTTGTTCTTATCTATTCGTGCTTCAACTCACTGAGAAACACGCTGACGATTATCTTCAACATTCCGATTGCGCTTGTCGGTAGCACAACGTTTCTTTTGATCTCGGGCTTTCCTTTGAGCGTGCCTGCGATCGTCGGATTCATTGCGGTCTTTGGTGTCGCGGTACAGAACGGCATGGTGATGGTGTCTTACATTAACAAGCTGCGGAATCAGGGACATGACTTGTATGACGCCGTGATTAAAGGGGCGAGCGTTCGTTTGCGCGCCGAACTGTTGAGTGCGCTCATCGGCAGCATCAGCCTGATTCCCTTCATCTTTTCGTCCGGCACGGGCGCGGAAATCGAGAAGCCTCTGGCGATTGTCGTCGTGGGCGGCTTGGTCACCCGTCCGCTGAAAATCGTAATTTTGCCGATGGTCTATGAGTGGGTCGAACGTGGTGCTGAGAAACGCACTGTGACATCTGTGTGATTTTCGGCGCGCAACGTCAGAGGCTCAATTCCACGTGCGAAGTTGCGATTTCTATGATTCTGTCAGGGCTAATCCGTTATACGGGGCTGAAAACCGATCTAACTTTCGCTCCCCAATTCTCTCTGGCACACATTTTAGCGCGGCCCCAACTGCGGCTCTAATCCGCTTTATTCGGTTTCGAGTATCAGGATCTGCGAAAGGACCGGGAGGCCCAAACCATCCTGCTTGGTAGGCGCTAAATATCAAAGTTAGGGAGGGTGTCAATATTTTTGCCGTGCATATCCTTCCGCCCTCATCCTTCCCGATTGCGCTTCACCCCGCTGATAACGTGCAAGAC
>JBKPPE010000572.1:0-4193 GCA_046733375.1 Acidobacteriota bacterium
TGTATAAGAGACAGGTGTGTGGATCACCCGGCGCATCTGAATGCGCATGATGTATGCGATGCGTTACCACCCAGTTGATGGGCCCGCCTTCGAACGCAAGTGTGCCGCACACGCTTAGAAAATATTCGATCAACTTTGGCGTCTTGTATCCCCGGTGCGTTAGCAATCGGTGAAATCCCATACCGACCCCCAGACTGGAGGTAATCCACCACAGCACGAGAGCGACTGCCAGAGCCTGCCAGCGGAACATGAAAAGCGCCGCAACCGCACCGAGATGAAACAGCCCCATAAAGATGGCGGTATCCCAATTAATACTTTTCAACCGTTGCCTTATCGTCTTTTTATTCATCTGCGTTCTCGGATTTCTGTCGGGATACAGTCCTGGACTTACTTCTAAAATGCATTGGGGTAGACATTCTGCTGCTCTCAATATGCCTTTTAAACTTCCACCCGTCAGTGCGACAACACACATATACGAAATAACTGGTTTTGCGGCCCAATAAGAGACTCCGACGCATAAGCGGTCTAACGCACAGACCGCTCGTTGAGATCAAGATAGTGTTCTGTTGGAAAAATTATGAAGGAAAACGTGGAGCAGAAAAATACTTTAATCGCGGTAATCGGGTTGGCTGCGCTCGGCGCATTCGCGGCCTTGCAGTTCTACTCGTTCGCGGCTTTTAAGAACGCTGAGGGGGTCGTCGATGTTCAAGGCGGCACAGTTCATTTGTGGCTGGCTATCGGCACCACGCTTGTCGTGTGCATCGCCGGGTTCTTCGTATTCTCAGGATTCCTGCGCTACGACAAGGGGAAAGAGGTTCACATCACTTCGCCGGGTCCCGTTCCAGGTGACGGAAGGATTAGGAGAGACGTCCTGTGAGCGAAGTCTATGCAATGCGGCGCGCTAACGGCGATTGGTTTGCGCTTGAGCGCCACGGACGGCTTCGCGTGCCCCTGTTTCGCAGCAGTAACGACGGCATGATGGCGCGGTTGCGTAACTTTGGAATGCTGCTTTTCAAGCCGGTAGCGCTTGACGCTAAGTTGCTCGAAAACATTTCGCCCGGAAGCGATAATGCTGTGGACTTCTGCATCGTGAAAGATCCATTCGCCAGCCTGAACCGTAGTAGTTGCGTGGAGCGCGCCCAACTTGCCCTGCAGATGCGCAATTCCAATGCAGCGCCAAATGCGCCACGAAATGGAAATGGCCTTCACCAACCCGCAGTCAACAAGCTTCTTCAAAGTGAGTGGTGGAATTGAAAATGAGTAATCTGACAAAGTTTGTGATGGCGCTGATTGGTTTGCTGGCAATGGCCATCGTCGTCAGCCGGCAGTTATTTCTGTTCGCCGCGTTCAGGAATTCGGTGGGCTCCCCGGCAGCCCTATCCCATTTGTGGATTTCTTTGGGTGCCGGCATTGCCGCATGTGTTTCGGGAATCCTGATGTTTCACTTTTTCGGTCGGCATGAAAAGCAGAAGTGGTCCAAAGTCGGAATGCCTCCTCCTGCGACACTACTAACTCCTTTGACGATCAACCGAGTGAGTTCTCAAGCGCTGACGCCGTTTGATGCCAAACATTGGGCGCTGGCTAACTCGTGGCTGGTAAAGCAGCCGGACGACCGAATCCCGATGGACGGTTCGGTCAGAGATATTGGTGGAACAGCATCAGAGCAACGGGCGTTCGCGCGGCGCACTCATCAGTTGATGTTCAAGAAATGGTCGCAAGACAGGCATGACTAATCACGTCGGAAGTCATCGTATGACGAGTATAAACGCTGAGCAATTCGAAGAGATTTGTGACTTTGTCTGGAATGACCGCGCCTCGATACTGAGAGGACGCGGCAGCTTGAGCGGCGAGGCCACACTGGTGCGGGCCGTGTTCTGGCGTCTCTGTAAGTCAGGAATCAAGGCCAAAGGTTGTGCCGACCATGATGGTTCAAAGCCTCCGATTGACGCTTATCAGCTGGTTGTCCGCGGCATGCTGGAAGTGAACGGTCGTCCACCCTTTGACGGCGCGCCAATCCTGAAAGCACTGATTGACCGCTATCAACATGAAGCCACAAACCCAAACTAGAAAGGGGTAAGCAAAATGCGTCTTACACGAAGTCTCTGCTGTCGTCGTCTTTGCTTTACCAACGCGGCATCATGCCCGCATTGCGGCAAGGGCGTTCCAACCAGGTTCTCTGGATGAAAAATCAGTGGGCGAAGACAAAGCATTCGATCAGAGATCCCATGTTCTCTTCCTCGTTGCATTTCTGGTTTTGCCGGTGGTGCTGATTTTCATTCCGTTTACGGCCACCTGAGCGCAATGCAATCTAAGTTGAGCAGTAACGCGATGAAAACACATTGCCATCACTGTCAAAGGCTCTTGCGCCTCCTGGATATGAAATGCCCCTATTGCCATCAATTCTCGATTACGTGGCGCCATTTCATTCTCCTGTCCCTCATCGTAATGGCGGCCGGCCTATTCCTCTTTAAGGCGCCCTAGCAATGGAAGCAAAAATATGAAGGCCGCGGCGAATATGTTCGAGCAATTCACGCTCGGTATTGAAGAAGAGTTTCAGATAATCGACCCCGAAACCCGCGAATTGCGCTCGCACGTCTCGGAAATTCTGGATGACGGCAAAACGCTGCTCGGCGAGCAAGTGAAACCGGAAATGATTCAATCCATGATCGAAGTGGGCACGGGGATCTGCAAAAATATAAAAGAAGTGCGCACCGATATCATAAATCTTCGCAGCATTCTCTCCAGCCTTGTCCGCAAAAAGGGCTTGGTGATTGTCGCTGCCGGTACGCATCCGTTCTCACATTGGCAAGATCAAAAGATTTTTGAGAACGCCAGATACGAGGTGATCGTTGAAGAGAATCAGATGATCGCGCGTTCGCTACTAACCTTCGGTCTTCACGTCCATGTCGGCATCTCCGATCCTGAGAGAGCAATCCAGATCATGAACGCGGTGCGCTACATGCTGCCGCATGCGCTCGCGCTCTCGACTTCCTCCCCTTTCTGGCTGGGGGTACACACCGGATTACGGTCGTACCGATCCGAAGTCTTCACCAGGATGCCGCGCACAGGCATTCCTGACCAATTCGAGTCAAATGCCTCATTTCAGCGTTACGTAGAACTCCTTGTGGAAACAGGCTGTATAAATGATGGGAAGAAAATCTATTGGGACGTGCGACCTCATCCTTTCTTCCCGACGCTGGAGTTTCGCATCTGCGATATTCCCACACGGGTTGATGACACGATCGCGATTGCCGCACTATTCCAGGCACTGGTCGCGAAGGTCAATAAGCTTCTTGAGCAGAATCTAACCTTTCGCCTTCATCACAAAATGCTAATCGAGGAAAACAAGTGGCGCGCCGCGCGTTACGGGCTCGATGGCAACATGATTGATTTCGGCAAGGGCAGGGAAGTGCCTACGCGTGACCTCCTTCGTGAACTGCTGGGGTTCGTCGACGATGTCGTAGACGGCTTAGGCTCGCGCGAAGAGATCGAACACATCCATACGATTCTTGACCGCGGCACCTCGGCTGACGATCAGCTTCGGGTGTGGCGAGAGACCGGCGATATCAATGCCGTTGTCGACCACTTGATTGAAACGACGATGGAGAACGTTCCACGCGAAGTTATTCCTATCGCGTTGACAGCGACGCCGTGAGGTCGCAAATAACAATTCACAATCAGAAACCGTCCGCAAACGTCCCGCAGCGACACGCAGATCAGGCAACGCATGCACGGTATGCAACGCATGCACGTACAGTTTTTCTGACCGATCTTGTAAGGGTTGAAAATAAACGTCAGGGACCCACACGTTCAAGGATGTCGGGCGAGAACTGTACACGATGAGTCACGGGCAACTGCGGCGAGCCAAAAGATATCGAAGCAGAGGCGACTCGTTTTTTCGTAGAAACATCTTGACACGATCGCTATTGATACTTTATACAAGACAGTTCGCGCGATCATGGTGTCGCGCATTGCGAGAAAGAAACTTTTAATGATGACGAGTAGGACAAACAAACAACCGGTCGACAAATGGCAGCCGTGCGCCGCCATGTATACGGTCGTCTGTGCGTTAGGCCTGACCTTGTCAGCAACCAATATTTTTGGCGGCAGACTCGGACAAGAAGTGTCCATAGATAGCCGTCGAATCAGGCAATAATCAGCGGGAGCGGACTCCCGCTCCCAAATCTCAAAGC
>JBKPPE010000573.1:0-4541 GCA_046733375.1 Acidobacteriota bacterium
TGACGTTCAGATCCTGAATGCACACGTCGTGAACCAACTGATCGAAGGCGCGCTGCAGAAAAGTTGAGTAAATCGCGCACACCGGCTTAAGTCCTTCAATGGACAATCCGGCTGCGAACGTCACGCAATGTTGTTCGGCGATGCCAACGTCGAATGAGCGCTCAGGAAATCTCTCTAAAGCTTCGCACACGCCAGTGCCATCGGGCATGGCGGCGGTCAGCGCGACGATCTTCTCGTCCTTCGCCATCAACTCGCACAACGTATCGCCAAAGACTTTCGTGTACGTCGGCGCTTTCGCCGGAGACTTAATCGGCGCGCCTGTTTTCAGATCGAAGGCCCCCGTCGCATGCCACTTGTAATAATCCTTTTCGGCGGCCGGATGACCCTTTCCTTTTGTCGTGAGCGCGTGAACGATCACTGGACCGTCCTGGATTTGCTGAGCTTCGCGCAATGCCCCTACGAGCGCCTTCACGTTGTGGCCATCGACGTAACCGATGTATTTAAAGCCGAGTTCGTTGACGAGCGCGCCGGGCAGAACTGCCGCAGCAATTGCGTCTTTCATCGCTTTGGCGGCGTGATGAAGCTTTTCGCCCACCGAAGGAATCGACAGTAACTTCTCTTCGACTTCGTCCTTGAAACGATGGTAGCCGTGCGCTTCGCGAATTCGATTCAGGTAACCGGTGAGCGCGCCGACGGCGGGCGCGATCGACATTTCATTGTCATTGAGCACCACGATGAGACGCGTCTTCAAATGCCCGGCCTGATTCACTGCTTCCATCGCCATGCCGCCGGCGAGCGACGAATCGCCGATCAGTGCGACGACATGATGATCTTCCTTCTTTCGATCGCGTGCGATCGCCATACCGAGCGCCGCCGAAATGGAAGTGGAAGCATGACCCGCCCCAAACGTGTCGTACTCAGATTCATCGCGGCGTAGAAAACCGCTGATGCCACCGTACTGCTTTACCGTCGGCAGCAGGTCGCGCCGACCGGTCAGAATCTTGTGTGCGTACGCCTGATGGCCTACGTCCCACACCAAACGATCGTGCGGTGTGTCGAATGCGTAATGCAGCGCGACTGCCAACTCAACCGCGCCCAACGACGCGCCCGTGTGACCGCCGACGCGTGACATGGTTTCGAGGATGTGTTGACGGATGTCGTCGGCAACTTCCTGAAGTTGATCGATGTTCAGTTTCCGCAGATCCGCAGGCGAGTTGATATTCTGAAGCAGTTTCATTCGGCGAGATTCAAACGAGCCCCTGTTTCTCGAAAACAGAGTAATGTCTGCTGCGCGATTAGACAAGCCGATAATCCGTGGATTTCCTCAGGATTACACAGTGGATTTCCTCGGCTGAATCAGCAGTGAGCGCGTCCAAAAGATCGCGAGCAGGCGAGAATTGGAAAAATTCCGACCCTCGCAAGTCTCTGTTCACTTAACTTTGAGGAGTAATCAAATGACGAAATTCGCAATTCTCGTAGGCACTCTTTCGATCATGCTGAGCGGTGTCGTGGTCGCGGTCCCACAGCAAACGCAGACCCCCGGCGCCCCCACGGTGCAACAGCCGCAGCGTGGTCGAGCGGCCCGTCGCATGATGATGCGACGGCGCGGCCGTATGCGGGCTCGCGCGCTTCGCGAACTGAACCTGACAGACGCTCAGAAACAACAGGCGCAAGCCCTTCGTCGCGAAAATTTTGAAAGCAATCGCGCCGTCCGCGAAGAATTCAGGCAACTGCTACAAAAGCGACGGGAGCAAACTCTGACCGAAGCGGAACGGACGCGCGCGCGCGAACTGCGACAGCAACTTCAGCAGTCGCGGCAGAACATGCGCGGCCAGATCGCGCGACTGCTCACCGAAGAGCAACGAACCACGTTGCAGGAGATGCGGAAGCACCGTCGCGAAAATCGCGAGCGGTTGGGACGACGAGGACCAAACCGGCCGATCTAATTTGGGTTGGCTCTCCGGATATGATTTGGAGCACGCTGTCCGACTCAGTTCGGACAGCGTTCTTGTTGCTCAATCAGTTTCGTCAGCGACGAACTTCTGGATTCGATTCCTCAAGTCATCGCGGGCCACGCGAAACGCGTGGAGTTGCGCTTCGTCGTCCCCAATCTCAACCGGATCTGCGATGCTCCAGTGAATTCGTTTTGCATCGCCCGGAAACGTCGGGCAGCGTTGCGCGGCATAGTCACAAACCGTGATCACGTAATCAAACGATGTGTCGATGAACTCATTAACAGATTTCGAACGATGAGCAGAGATGTCGATGCCGAGCTCTTTCATGACGGCAATCGCATTTGGACGAACGTAGCTCGGAATCACGCCGCCACTAAACACTTCAAAGCGATCGCCGGCCAGATGGCGTAGTAATCCTTCGGCCATCTGACTGCGAGCGACATTGCCCGTGCACATGAATAGCACGCGTTTCTTGTCAACCATGTGGAATCACTCCTAGAATCCGCTGACCAATATGCTGGATGACGTGAGTATTCGCCAACTGGAAGCGACTGATTGGCCGCACGTACGCGCGATTTATCTCAGAGGCATTGCCACAGGTCAAGCGACTTTCGAAACGACAGCGCCTACCTGGGAAGCCTGGGCCGCTGCCCATCTCGAATTTGCACGCGTGGTCGCGTTGTCGGATGGCGAACTGTGTGGATGGGCGGCGCTGAGCCCTGTCTCAAAGCGCGCGGCGTATGCAGGCGTAGCCGAGGTCAGCGTTTACGTTGCCGAGGAATTTCGCAAGCGGGGAATTGGACTGAAGTTGCTGCAGCGACTTATCGCGGAAAGCGAGCAGCACGGAATTTGGACACTTCAAGCCTCAGTATTTCCTGAGAACGCCGCGACTGTTGCTTTGCACCAGCGTTGCGGTTTTCGCGAAGTCGGCAGGCGCGAGCGGATTGGAAGACTGAATGGTGTTTGGCGTGACACAATGTTGCTCGAACGTCGCAGTCAAGTCGTCGGCAGCGAATGAAAACTGATTGAGATGACGGCCACTGAACACACCAAATATCTCGCCGTGGGATTCGGCATCTTCGCAGCGCTCTTCGGGCTTACCTTCTTGCTGTTGATGCTGGTGAGTCTCGGCGTCTTCGTTGCGCTGGGAATATCATTCGCGAATGAAACGGGCGATGCGAATCAAGCTGGATTTGGAATTCTTGGAGGCGCCTTCGCGGTAATCTTCTACCTCGTTCTCGGATTGTTGCTAGTGCTGCCCACTGCTACCGCCAGCCGCAAGCTGTGGAAGCGAAGGCCCGGCGCGCGCGGGTGGGCAATAGTCGCGGCAATTCTGGTTGTATGGACCTTTCCGGTCGGAACTTTCCTCGCGATTTACGCTCTGTGGTTCTGCTTTGGCGTCGGCAAGGAGGTTTATCTTGAATCAGCAACGCCGGTGCCGTGAACGTTAGGCGTTATTTCGGCCGTCGCGCAAGCTAATACGGCCCACGCGTGCACCGGGTGAATTTACCGCCTAGCTCAGGCAGTCGTTGCGACCCGCGCAGCATCTCACCCCGTTCCGGTCTCCGCCGGAAAGATTTTTGATTTTGGAGATTTCACGTGACTAATAAATTTGGAAAAGCGAACCGCTTAATGGTTGTGGGCGTGTCGTTCCTCGCACTTGCAAACGTTTGGAATTGGGTATTGACGCGGCACACGCAGATTGGAGAATCATTTAGAGATTTCTCTTTCGGCCTGTTCATGGGTATTGCGATAGGAACCCTCTTACTCAGCATCTTCTTTCAGGTCCGGGCGCGCCGGTGTCGTGGAAACGACGACTCTCCGTTGTCTTGACAAAGGGCATTCCCACCCTAAAATAACTTTTCGACAGATCGCGCGGAGATGTGGCCGAGTGGCTGAAGGCGGCGGTTTGCTAAACCGTTAAGGGTCAAAAGCCCTTCACAGGTTCGAATCCTGTCATCTCCGCCAGAAACTCGAAGGCAAAAGGAAAAAGTAAAAAGGCAAAATCGTGGCTCGTACTTTTGCCTTTTACCTTTTTACTTTTGCCTTTTCTTATGACTCGCGTTCGCTTCGCTCCATCACCAACCGGTTATCTGCACATCGGCGCGGCGCGCTCGGCGCTGTTCAACTGGCTATACGCGCGCAAAGTGGGCGGCACCTTCCTGCTGCGCGTTGAAGACACGGACCTGCAGCGTTCGACTGAAGAATCTACGCGGTCGATCATTGAAGGCTTGAAGTGGCTCGAACTGGATTACGACGAGGAGATCGTCTTCCAGTCGGACAATGCCGAGAAACATCGCGCCGCCGCGCGCCGTTTGGTTGAAGAAGGCAAGGCTTACCGCGACTTCACGCCAAAGGAACAACGTGACGACAAAGGCATCAAGCAGGAAATCGCCGAACGCGCGCGCGCCCAGGCTGCGGAAGGCGTCGACCATCGCAGTAATCCCTTTCGAGATTTGGCGCAAGACGAATCTGATCGGCGCGCGGCCGCCGGCGAACCATTTGCTATACGCTTGAAAGTTGCGCGCGAAGGCACATCGCGCTTTACTGACATCGTTTACGGCGATCAGGAACGCGGCTATTCGG
>JBKPPE010000574.1:0-7092 GCA_046733375.1 Acidobacteriota bacterium
TGCCTGGCTCCGCAACTGCCGCCGATCAGGCGGCGCGCTACGTTTCACTTGCCTACGCACTCGGCCCGTTGCCCACCCTTGATCCGCCCGAGCGTTCCGACGATCTGCCCAGTGGTGTGTTGGAAGTTTTGGATTTTGCGCCGCTGGTGCGCGAGTACTACCGCCGATCGGGAATCGACGAGCGGCTAGTGTCTTACGTGCGCGCGTACCAGGCAGAGGGTGATCGCTTGCGCAAACCGGCGGCCGAAATGGTGCGTTCGGTTTCGTCGTATCTGCACACGCGGCCGATTACAGTGACGCAAGAGCGCGTACGCGTTCAGAGTCCCGACAAGAAGAAAAACGCCAAGACAGCCATCACGACGGTCCAGCACGAACGGAAATTCTTCATCGTGCCGGATCTGTTGGCGGCGCCGGGCGCGATCAACTTTCGCGTAATCACTGATGACTATTACGCGATCATTCCGGAAGGAACTGATCCCGCTTCTTCGGAATTGCGTCGCGCGTTTATTCAGTTCGTAGTAGACGCGCTGGTCCTTCACAACAATAAAGAGGTGGCGGCACGTCGCGAGCAAATCAAGCAATTAATCGACGCGCGCACGAAAGAAGGCGGCACAATCTCACCCGACGTATTTGTAGTGGTGACAAAATCGCTGGTCGCTGCGGCCGACGCGCGCTACGAAGAAGCAGATCGCGTGCGGCAGGTTGATGCGTGGCAACGCGCCCGTGTTGCGCAGGCGAAAGACGAGGCAACGCGCACTTCGATTGTGAAACAGGCGCAGGGTGCGCGCGCCGCAATCGCCGATGAAGCGATTGCGCGGTTGGCTGAAGACTACGACAACGGTGCCGTGCTGGACTTTTATTTCGCCAATCAGCTGCGCGACGTATCCGCCTCGGGATTCGATCTCGCGAATTTCCTGGGCGACATGATTAATGGTTTCGATCCCGCGCAGGAACTTAAGAAACGCAGTGAAGTCAAAGACTCAAACG
This sequence comes from Acidobacteriota bacterium, assembly GCA_046733375.1. Classification (GTDB taxonomy): domain Bacteria; phylum Acidobacteriota; class Blastocatellia; order Pyrinomonadales; family Pyrinomonadaceae; genus UBA11740. The sequence continues at coordinate 988 of JBKPPE010000574.1, forward strand.
ACCGCGCCATCGCCGCACGCAAAGCTCATCCGCGATATTCTTCGTGGTTGGTCGATCCGGCGGGCGAGAAGACAGAGGCGGCAGATTCAGCCCGGAGTCTCGCGCTGACTCGCGCCCTGAAAGAAGTCGAAACGCTGCTGCAAACCAAAGACTATGCGGCGGCTGAGACGAAGCTTAAAGCGCTGTTGCAGCAAAACCCCGGCGATCCTCGACTCTTCTTTGCGCTGGGACAAACCGCAAGTCTTTGGGCGCGCGATACAACCGACGATGATCTGCAAGAGCAGCGGCTCAACATTTCCTTGGCGAACTATGGCTTTGCGGTGCAGGCCGCTTCGCCGGAGAATGATCGCGTTTTATTATCCCGCGCGCATGAAGCGATGGGCCGCATCCTCGCGTTTCTCGATCGCAAAGACGAAGCTCTGAAAGAATTCGACGCCGCGATCAGCATTGGTGACGTTGCTGGTGGGGCTTACAAGGATGCGATTGAGGGCAAGCGAAAATTATCTCAGCCGTAACCGTTAGCCGCATTGAGCGCATCCATGACTGGAGCGCAACCGTCCCGGGTTGTTGCCGGTGTCTGAAAGCAAGCGAGACGCTTGCGTCCAGTCACCGCAGCACAAAAAGAAGCGCACCCGCTTTGTCGGCGAGTGCGCTTCACTTGTTTTGGTTTATTCTAGTACTTGAACTTCAGCGCAAACTGCATCTGCCTTGAAGAACCGGAATCCCCAGTTGGGAAGCGTGTACTGGTGATGACGCCAAACGTCGTACTGCCCACTTGTGCCGTGCGGCCGGGTTGTCCGAAGTTCGCGTGATTAAGCAGATCGAAGATCTCCCAACGGAATTCGATCAGCTTGTTCTCTCCGACCTTTGTCCGTTTGATTAACGAAAAGTCGACGTTGTTGAAGCTTGGACCGGTGACCGTGTTACGACCGATGTTTCCGAAGTGGTAGATGGTTCGGTTCCCGCTGACTACGTTGACCGGCAGGATCGCCACTGAGCCTGCCGGGCAGCTGCCACCCGGACGGGGATCGCATACCAGATTCGGAAACCATTGCACGCCGTTACTACCCACGACGGCCGTGGGGTTGACCGTAATTGGCGCGCCTACGTCAGGCCGCAGTGTGGCGAGGCCGGTCAGTGAGTTGGCGTTCGCGGCTCCTGCGCCGGAAATTGCAGCGGCGTTGCCCGCCAGCAAAGTGACTGGATTACCACTCTGCGATTGGACGATAAACGACATCTGCCAGCCACCCAGCGCGCTGTTCTTCTTCCAAGGCACCTCGTACAAACCGCTAATCACAAAACGATGGCGCGCGTCGAAATCCGACAACCCGCGATCGCCGCGCAAGTTGAAGCTGTCCTGCACTGTCACGCCCTGCGAACTCTGCGAGTTGTAATCAATCGATTTTGAGAAGGTGTACGAAGCATTGAATTGCAGACCATGTCCCAAACGCTTGTCGGCGGTTACCCACAGCGCGTTGTAATTCGAGTTGCCGGTCGCCTCGCGGAACGTAATGTTGAGCAACGTCGCACCGGGCCTGATCGGACTGCTAGTGGAAAGCGTCGGGAAGGGACGTACGGGATTAAACGCGGAGTTCAGAAAAGTCTGATTGATGTTCCGCGTCAGCCGCAGGTGCGTGCCTTTTGAACCGAAGTACCCGACACTAACAGCTAGCCCGGACTTCACTTCACGTTGAATATTGAAATTCCAGGATTGAACGTACGCGTTATCGAAAAACGGATCCGACGAACTTGGCGATACGGTAGATCCTGGTGGCGCAGCATTAATCGCATTGCCCAACGTAGTTGTGCTAGTGCTGGGCAACGCCACGTTGGTGGCAAACGGAGGATTGGTTCCGTTGCCCGTAACCAGATTTGTCACCGGCTGGTCGGCAAGGATCCCGTAGGCTGCGCGCACCGACGTCTTGCCGTCCTTAAACGGATCCCAGGAGAATCCGACGCGCGGATGGAAGTTTCTCCAATTGGTGTGATAGACAGGTGCAATCCCGTGATTCACCTGAACCAGAGAATTAATTTCCGGCACGTAATCAACGAAGCGATCGTACCGTTCGGTCGGCGACATCAGATAGTCCCAACGAAGGCCGAGTTCCAAAGTAAAGTTCGGACGAACTTTGTAATTGTCCTGGACAAACAGGCCCAAGGCGCCTTGCGCGATAGCGGTGGACACGTCGTTCGCAAAATTTCCGGGAGTCCCGGCAAGCGTAACGGTAAAAGCGTTGGCGGTTCCCAACCCCCCAGGCGTGCCAACGCCTAGAACGGAGTTCATATTTGGAAACGTAAACGTTCCGGTATCCTTGTTTGTATTGTTGTTGAAAAACTTACGCGCTTCCACGCCAAACTTCAACGAGTGTTTGCCGCGTAGATCACTCAAGGTGTCAGATAGAACATAAGTTGTGTCAGATCGGCCTTGGGGAAAGCCAGCGGGCCCTCCGAAGTTAAGTCCGCCGCTCTGCACATTCCCAACCGAAATCTGCGGCAAACCAATCGGCTCCGTGACTCCGTTGTTGATTCCGAAATCCAGCGGATTCAGCTTTGCATTTGGACTGAAAATAATGTGAATGCGGTTAAAGCCAAAGCGGGCCTCGTTCACCAGATTCGAGCCAAAAGTGTGCGTCTCATTCAGCGTGAAAATCTGTCGATGAGATTGCCGCGTGTCACCAAATCCGGGGATGTTGTTTCCCTGCAAGATCGGCTCGCCCCGTTCGTCGCGCTGGAACGCGTAGTAACCGTGCAGCCGATCATTCGAGCTGAATTGATGACTGATATCAACGGTCGCTTGATCGATATTGACCGGTGCAGTCGCTGAACCGCTGGTAAATCCCGTCGAAGATCGCGGTATCAGGGTGAGCAATTTCTGAATCGCCGGATCGGTCACCGCCGCGCGTTGGGCGTCGGTTGGAACCTGCGTCGTTGGCAATGTCAGCCCCTGCCGTTGCCGCAATCCTTCGTACGAAAAGAAGAAGAACGTTTTGTTCTGGCCGTTGTAACTGATGGGTGAACCACCTTCGCCAAAGTGGGGCAAGTAAATCGGACCACCAATGTTGAATCCGAATTGATTGCGTTTGAAGGGTGGTTTCCCCTGGTGGCTGCAAGTTGTCTGGCCCGCCGGACAGAAGTTAAAGAAGTTGCGTGCATCGAGCGCATCGTTCCGCAGAAATTCAAAAAACTCTCCGTGAAAATCGTTACTTCCGGAACGCGTCGCGATGTTGACGATCGCTCCGGAATTGCGGCCATATTCGGCACTGAACGTCGAGTTATCGGCCTTGAATTCCTGGACGGTATTGATCGATGGCTGAAACGTGATCTGGTTCTGCACCATGTCGTTTAGATTGATGCCGTTGATCATGAAGTTCACGGTGTCTTCACGACCACCCGCGGTGTTGAGACCAAACGATCCTTGCCCGCGTAGTGGCGCTGTCAAAAAGCCATTTTGGGGCGGTGTCACCGATCCTGGAATGAGTAACCCCAAGTCAACAAAGTGACGCCCGTTCAGCGGAATCTCCTGAACCGTGCGTTGATTAATGACTGTGCCGACAGAAGTCGTGGCCGTCTCGATCACCGGAGCGTCGGCAGTCACGGTAATATTTTCGGAAACATCGCCGACTTCCAGTTGAAAGTTTCGCTGGATTGTGCGGCCGACTTCGATCGCAAAGTGCTGCACGAGATCCCGCTTGAATCCCTGGGCTTGTACTTCAATCGTATAAGTCCCTACCGGCAGTGACGCAATTGAATAATTACCGTCCGAATCGGTCTGCGCCGTACGCTCAACTGACGTTGCTTCGTTGCGGACGGTGATAGTACCGTTTGGTACTACAGCTCCTTTTGGATCCGTGACGCTGCCCTGCAAAGTCGCTGTAGATTGGCCAAATGCCGAGATTGCAAAAAGAAGAATGACTGCTAAGCCGACTGGCGCGAATTTTATAAATCGCATATTGAACTCCTTTCGCGTGAGGAAGGGTGAATCAAACGCGGCGTTGCGGGGTGCCGCGCACACGACGAAAATGCGCAAACGCGAGAACTCATCTGCTGCGGGCGAATCTAAGTTAAAGCAACGACAGTACCAGACGGTGCGGGTGCGTCTTTCGGCCTGATTCTATGGAATGGGAATTGGACCAGCGATGAGAGCATCCGAAGTTTTGAACATATCCGTCAATTCGGAGGCTATTGAGGATTTTCGTAACTGAAGCGCCTCTTTAAATTCAGAGTTTAGCTGCTTGGCTTCGGCGAAAAAGTTCGGCCATGCGCCGCTGTTCTTCTTCACCAACTTCGGAATGTTCTTAAGCAATCCCATCGGCGAGATGGCTGGCGACTCTTGCAAAGAATGAGGTTGAAAGGAAGTGAGGGATAGCGTAACCGGAGCAGATATTAACGTTTCTGTTTGGCATCACGTCGAGGTGGTTTGGGCGGCTCTTTTTGGGGAAACAGGTTAATTTGGCTTCCAAAGCCACCGATCGAGTAGATTTCAAGCTCGACATGCGGATCGAGATCATAGCCTCCATCGACAACTAGAATTCTTTCGGGTTCGATGTCTCTTTTCTTTAGATAGTTCCTGGCGCGAACCGCTCTTTTGATTAGCCTGCTTCTTATCTGTTGGTCCCGGGCATAGATTACGATTGCGCCGCGAAGCATTCCGTCATTAAGCCGAATAGCGTAATTATCGAGCCTGGCTTTTTCATCACTCCATGCCAGATTCGCGTACGCGTCAAAGTTCGGGAAGACATCGACAATACAGTCCTTTAGAACACACTCAAGGCTCGCGTCTTTGGCCTCAGGCGCGTAATTAAGGCTCGTCACTTGCTCGTTGAATGTTTCTATAGTCAGTCCATCGGATTCGTGCACGTAGTAAACGAACCCGGCGTTCTCAGCTTGTACCTTGAATCCATCTAAGTTTGCGGGCTTTCGTTTGCCACCTGCGGATCGTGGAATCACTCCAATGGTCGTAACAGTTCCCACGGGCACCTTCCAACCGAGCCCACATTGGTCACAAGGCTGCGGCTGAAACCAAATTACCGCCAACTCCTCCGCCAGTCTGTAGTAATAGCTGGCCTCTGTTTGTTGCGTTGGAGATCCGAGCAGCCGCACAACATCTTCGCGCGTGGATTTCAGCGGCACAATTCCCCGCCATTCCTTTGCGCCAACCACGCCCGAGAATACGAGAACCAAGCACGCTATAAGGAACGGAATCGTTATGACTCGCACTCGCATTACCTACCGCCCCAAACGCAGTAATTTCTGCGCGTTAAAAAAGTCTTTCCACGCATCGCCGGTCTTTTCCACCAGCTTCGGGGCGTTCTGAATGGTGAAGTCTGAGATCTTCACTCCATTCTCAACCTGCTTCCATGTCAGCGGCATCGAAACGGTCGCGCCTGGTTTTGCGCGTGCGCTGTACGGCGCCGCGATCGTCTTGCCGCGCGCGTTCTGCATCGCATCGACATAGACCTGTTGCTTTTGACGCTTCGCCAACGAGCGTTGCACGGTCGCGACCTTCGGAGCGCGTTGCGCTACTTCGGCAGCGAGCGCTTCAGCAATGGCCGCCACCTTCCCAAATTCGAGCTTCGGTTTCAACGGCACATAGATGTGAATCCCTGACGAACCCGACGTCTTTGGAAACGCCGGGAGGTCCAACTCATCGAGAACTTCTTTGCACACGAGCGCTACCTGCAAGACGTTGTCCCACGGCGCCTGCTTTGGATCGAGATCGAGCATGACGTAATCCGGCTTATCAAGATGTTTGATTGTCGAGTGCCAGGGATGCTGCTCAATATTGCCTTGATTCACCAAGTGAAGCATTGATCCTGCTGTGGTGAAGACCGCGTAATCCAATTGACGACCTTCCTGGTTCGTCAGGCGAACGGTTTTGACGAATGCGGGCGCGCTCTCCAAATCCTGCTGAAAAAACATTGGTGCCTTTATGCCACGGGGATAGCGTTGAAGAATCGCCGGCCGATCTTTCAGAAACGGCATGAGGTGAGGGCTGATTCGGATGTAATAGCAAAGCAGATCGAATTTTGTGACCTTTTCATCAGGCCAGTAGACGCGATCCAGACTTGTCAGCGAAACGCGCTCGCCGTCGATTTCGAGCAGCAG